>JALYVP010000266.1 GCA_030853185.1 Actinomycetota bacterium
AGAAAAGCCTCCACCCGGGCGATCTCGGTGGTGGTGAACTCTTGAGTCAGGGCCCGGGCGACGAAGACCACCCGCCCGACCAGCCCGGTGCCGCCATCAGGCACAGCCAGGAGCCAGACCTCGCCGGGGAGCCAATCGGAGCGACGGTCGGGTAACTCCGTGGTGCGCAGGGCGATGGCACCACGTCGCTCCATGGCGAAGCGGCCGGCCTCGTTGCCGACGGCATCGGCCGTGGACGAGACCCAGGCGACGGGCGAACCACACAGCTTGCCGACGGCCCGGGCCAACCCATCGTCGGCGGGGTCCGGGGGCTGTGCGACGAGCTCCGCGACGTACCCCAGCGCTGACACCACCGGATCGCCCAGCTGGGTGTTCCAGTGGGAGAGCACGCTTCCGGCCCCATTGTCCTGCAGAGCCGTGCGGAGCCGGTCAAGATCGCCGTCGTCAGGGAAGTCGATCGTCAGGTCGTCGACGGCGGCGTTGGTCCCCGATTGGTGGACGTCGATCGAAATGATGTTGCCCCCGTGCTCGGCGATGGTGGCGGCCAGCCGCATCAGTGCCCCGGGCTGGTCCGACAGGGCGACACGAAGCCCGACCATGGTTCGCATCGAGCCCAGGGTAGGCGGCCGGACTTGCACAGAGTTGCGAGTTGATGAACACGACCACGACCATGAACCGTGCAGCACAACACCGACGACCTGGACTGGCTTGGCCTGAAGACCTCGAGTGAAGGGCTTCAGGCCGCCTTGACCGTCCATCCCACCCAGACCAACCCCACCGGCCGGCTCTACGGAGGGGTGGCCGTGGCCGCCTCCATCGCCGTGATGGAGCAGGTCACGAGCCGGTCGATCACCTGGACCACGGTGCAGTTCAGCTCATCGTGCGGGGCGGGGGAGACCATCGATCTGGCCGCCACCATCTCGGCCTCCGGTCGGCGCACGTCGCAGGTGCGGGTCACCGCCGCCGTCGACGGGCGGGAGCTGTTCACGGCCCTCGGCGCAACCGTCGACCCTCCCCGCGCCGGCGCCACGGGTCTCAACGGCCAGTGGGAGGCCATGCCATCGGTCGACATGCCCGACGCCTGCCCGCCCCTCGAGCTCCGCCAGCCCGAGGCCGAAGCATGCGCTGAGAGCCACATCCTGCTCAGCGACATGCGCACTGCGATCGGCTTCGAGGACCAGCCCCCGGCCCAGGTGGCGCTGTGGTGCCGGCCCCACGGCGTCGCCCGGCTGTCGGCGGCCGTGCTCGGCTGGCAGGCCGACATGTTGGGCATAGC
Source organism: Actinomycetota bacterium (assembly GCA_030853185.1). Classification (GTDB taxonomy): domain Bacteria; phylum Actinomycetota; class Acidimicrobiia; order Acidimicrobiales; family Palsa-688; genus JALZAH01. The sequence goes on from JALYVP010000266.1 coordinate 1,277, forward strand.
CCTGGCCAAGGCGAGCGGAGGCAGTGGGGGCACCAGCCTCGACAACACCGTCCGGTTCGGGCCTCCGGCCCCCCGGGGCGCCGAGTGGGTGCTGCTTGACATGCGCGGACAGGCCATCGTGGACGGCTACGGCCACGGGACCACCCACCTGTGGGCCCCCGACGCCACGTTGCTGGCCACCGCCTCCCAGACCTGCATCATGCGTCGAGCGGGCTAAGGGCGCCTGCACTCCTGCCCGGGTCCGCTTGAGTCTCAGCCGAAGCGGGGCTTGCTCATCTGGGCTTCGCTCTCGACCTTGTGCACGTGCTCGTCGTGGCCGATCTGGCGGAAGGCGTCGGCGAGTGAATCGAACCGGCCGAAGTCGTCACTGAACGATGATTCGAACGAGACGTCATCCCAGTCGGGATGTTCGTCGACCATGATCATGTACTCGTGCTCGGCGTGGTCCTCGAAGTCGGCGTTGAGACGGTACGACCATCTGGGGTGCAAAACGAACAGCAACCAGGACAACTGGTAATAGAAAAAGGCGATCGTCTGGGGCAACCAGAAGTACATGATCTGCGGCTGGGGCACGTTGGACTCGGCGAGGAGCTCCTCGATGACGAGCAGGTGGAACACCTCGTTGTCCTGCTGGCCCCGCGACTCGGCGATCCGCTCGTGGATGCGGCGGGCCATGCCGGTGCGCTCGTGCATGTGGGTGATGGCCACGTAGGCGACCTGTTCCCAGGCTTGGTAGGGCACCCGGGCGATCAGTTCGAGGATCTTGAACTTGCTCAGCGTCCGCGTCTTGCCATAGATCACATCCAGTGACATGAACAGGACCCGGGCGGCGATGCCGTACCGGCGCCGCGGTGCCTCCATGATCTGGCTCTGGGCCCGGCGGAGCTCCTCGTGGTTCAGGCGCGGCGGCTGCTCTGGGAGCGCCGCACTCGTTGCCTCCCTGTTGGCCATGGCCGCGATCCTCCCACGTGGATCCTCGGCATGGCGGGGATCCACCCCACGAACGTTTGTTCGTGTCTATGCTGGGGGTCGAACAACAGCGATGTGATTCAGGTCATTGCCATTCGGGACATCGCCTCCGGGTGCCTCGGGGTGATGGTCACACCCCCTCCGTAGGGTGATGCCCGAACCGAAAGCGAAGCGAGAGGGAGAATCCAGTGGAGCGAGACAAGGCACTCGACATGGCCATGGGCCAGATCGAGAAGCAGTTCGGCAAGGGTGCCGTCATGCGGATGGGCGACAACTTGAGCATGGGCATCGAGTCCATCTCCACCGGCGCCTTGTCCCTTGACATCGCCCTGGGCATCGGGGGCCTTCCTCGAGGTCGGGTCGTGGAGATCTACGGTCCGGAGTCCTCGGGCAAGTCCACCCTGGCCATGCACGCCGTCGCCGAGGCTCAGCGCAACGGCGGCATCTGCGCCTATGTCGACGCCGAGCACGCCATGGACCCGGTCTACGCCCGCGCCATCGGCGTCAACATCGACGATCTGCTCATCTCCCAGCCCGACACCGGCGAGCAGGCCCTCGAGATCGCCGACATGCTGATCCGCTCCGGGGCCCTCGACATCATCGTCATCGACTCGGTGGCCGCCCTGACCCCCCGGGCCGAGATCGAGGGCGACATGGGCGACTCCCACGTCGGCCTCCAGGCCCGGCTCATGTCCCAGGCCCTGCGCAAGCTGACCGCCACCCTCAACCGGTCGAACACCATCTGCATCTTCATCAACCAGCTGCGGGAGAAGATCGGAGTCATGTTCGGCTGTTTCTCCTATGGGACCCGGGTGACGCTGGCCGACGGCACCCAGGAGAAGATCGGCAAGATCGTCAATCAGCGCATGCCGGTCGAGGTGCTCTCCTATGACGCCGAGGTGGGGGCCGTCGTGCCGAAGAAGGTGGTCAACTGGTTCGACAACGGCGTGACCGACCAGTTCCTCCAGTTCACCGTGGCCCGCCCCGGGGGTAACGGTCGGGCCCAGTTCTCGTGCACGGCCAATCACCAGATCCGCACCCCGGGAGGCTGGCAGGAAGCGGGCGAGTTGCAAGTCGGGGACCGGGTGCTGCAGGCGGTTCCCCATCACCTGTCGGACCTCCAGTGGGAGGTGATCCTGGGCGGTCTGATGGGCGACGGAGCCCTGTCGCCGTCCCGCAGCGGCCACGGAGCCCGCTACCGTCTCGGGCACGGCGCAGCCCAGAGCGAGTACGCCGACTGGCAGGCGTCGCTCTTTGCCAATCTGCACTGCTCCCGATCGACCAACCCCAAAGGCGCGGTCTTCTATGACCTCCAGCCCCTGGCCGAGCTGGCCGAGCTGCGCCACGCCACCTACCTCTGTGGGAAGAAGGTACTGAGCGAGGAGCATCTCAAGGCGCTCACCCCACTGTCGCTGGCCGTCTGGTACATGGATGACGCCTGCTACACCGAACGGGCGGCCGGTCTCCAGGAGCGGACTCGCGACGGGAGTGGTCGCATCGAGATCTGTGTGGACGCCATGGAGGCGTCCACCCGCCAGCGGCTCCTCGAGCACCTCGCCGACACCTGGGGAATCCACGGCCAGCTGCGCCGGGCGGGGGCCGTGGCCAAGGCGGTCATGGTGTTCGGCAAGGACGCGACGGCCACGTTCCAGGCCCTCATCGCCCCCTACGTGCACCCGTCCATGGAGTACAAGCTGCAACCCCGTTTCCGGGGACGGTTCGCCGTCCAGCCCAGCTTCATGCCGATGCGCCACGAGCTACTGCCGCTCCCCGTCACCAAGATCGGTGTCAAGCCACCGACCCGGAGCATGCACCGCTTTGACATCGAAGTCGAGGGCAGTCACAACTACTTGGTTGACGGCGTCGTCGTCCACAACAGCCCGGAGACCACCCCCGGCGGCAAAGCCCTGAAGTTCTACTCGTCGATCCGCCTCGACATCCGGCGCATCGAGTCCATCAAGGACGGCGCCGAGGTAGTGGGAAACCGGACCCGCGTCAAGGTGGTCAAGAACAAGTGCGTCGCCGCCGGAACCAACGTCTTCGACCCCACAACGGGACTCACCCAGCGGATCGAGGCGCTCGTAGGTTCGGCCAGCCCGTCAACCGTGGTGGCGACGGACAAGCTCGGCCAGCTGCATGCCCGGCCGGTCGTCCAGCGATTCGACCAGGGCGAGGCCGAGGTCGTCGGCCTGGAGTTGCGCGACGGCACCCTTCTCCGGGTGACGCCCGACCACAAGATCCTGACGGACTCCGGATGGAGAGCCGCCGGTGAGTTGACGACTGGCGACCGGGTGGCCCGACCCCGCCGGTTCGGCGGCTTCGGTGCCGAGGAGCCGATAACGCCTGCCGAGGCCCGCATGCTCGGATATCTGCTCGGTGACGGGTATGTCGGCGGCAAGACACCCATCACGTTCATCAACATCGAAGAGAGCCTCCAGGACGACGCAGC
>JALYVP010000267.1 GCA_030853185.1 Actinomycetota bacterium
ATCTCCTCCGGCGCCACTCGCAGCTCTTCCAGCAGGGACTGGTGCCCATCGGGGATGATCGCCCCGAGCCACACCTGGCGTTGCGCGGTCAGCAGCCGGGCGGCGGCTGGCAGGAGAAGACCAGCGCCCGAGTGGGCGACGACCACGGGGCGCTCCACCGTCTCGGGGACCTCGCGGCGCACCTCGGCTGCGTAGTCCTCGGCGCTCATCTCGGCGCTGCTGGCCAGCTCAACGGTCCACCCGTGGTGGCCGCGGGCCTCCAGCGCAGCGACCAGCCGGTCCCATCCGGAGGCCGACTGCGCGGTCCCGTGGAGCAACACGAAGTCGGTCACGCTGTCGAGTCTGTCATCACGGTTCTGCTTGGAGCGCGGCCCGGCGGTCGCCCGTTGCAGGGAGGGTGCAGCTCGTGGTCCGTCAGGCCAAGAGGTCAGCCGTGTCGAGGAGCGGGCGGGCGAGGTCGTCGGCCCCGAAGTCGAGCGCCTAGAGCCCGGATGAGACCCGCTCGACGTATCCCCACTGCCAGATCGCCTCGCCGTCGAGTCCGCTCTGAGCGGCGAGGCGGTCGCAGTACCGGTGGGCGACAGCCATCGCGTCCCCAACGAGGAGCTGCGAGGACCAGTCCCGCAAGACGACGCCTAGGTCGTAGGTAGGGTCCGCGAGGAAACCGTCGGGGTCCACGAGGACGAAACCGGATTCGGCTCCCTCACGCGGCGCCGGGACCATGAGAGCGTTGCCTGGGTGGGCGTCGCCGTGGACCACGACGCCCTGGTCGAGATCGAACGCGGCGGCTCGTAGCCGAGCGAAGCGCAACGCCTGATCCCGTGCTCGGATGCTGCAAGGTCTTAGGCGGCCTCGATCCAGGACCCCAACAGGGTCGCCTTCTCTTCGGTCGGATCGAAGACGGATCGCTCCGAGCGCGGCACTTGCCACGCCTCGCGCAGCGTTCGGCACAAGATGTCGATCTGGCGTTCCGGGGACCAGCCCAGACGGCCCAAGGAAGGCCCGAGGCCCTCCAAGAGCATCGCCCTCCGATCAGCGTCGTGAGCCAGCAGGCCCACGTACCCACGGCCGCCCGCCCGAGCGAGCGTGTCGATCTGGGCGGCCACGTCAACGACAGCGGGGAACTCCCCAGTTGGAATGGCGATCTTCAACACGGCGGAGTCACCCCGGGCTGTCGTCGCCGTGGCCACGAAGGAGCCCGTCCCGCCGTCGAGAACGTCCCCAACCGTGATCGACCACTGGCTCTCAAGCTCAGCGACCAGCGCGGAGAGACCGGCGAGCCAACGCTCACCGACCCCGCCGAGCTGCGCTGGGCGGTGGAGCATCAGACGGACGCCGCCCTGGCCGGGCGCGACCAGATCGACCGCCATCGCTACCCGGTCCGCGAGAGCCTCGGGGGCGGCTACTACATCGTCTTCGGCGGAGCCGACCATGGCCTGTGGTGGCAACCTCCGCCGAAGGTGACCAAGGACGGGACCTCCGAGGCGCAGCAGCCCCGCCGGTTGACCAGCTTCGTGGCCTGGAGGTCGGCCTGCGTCTCGAAGGTGATGCTCGACGACGACGGGCATGAGAGGGAAGACGGTGATCCGACCTACGAGGTCGAGATCATCACCGCGGAACTGCGCCGCCACCGAGTCGAGGGTTTGTCGGTCTCGGATTCGATCCGGCCGGAGCTGATCCTGGCCCGCAGCGGGGTCCAGCTCGGCGTTCTCTCTGCGGACTTCAAGAAGGTGCTCCTCATCGCCGCCGGCATGAGGAGCGCCGCCGAGGCCGCCGGCATGGAGCAGCTCAACAAGACCCAGATCGAGTCGGCCATGGGGGACGCTGCCCGATATTACGATCATTGCCCGACGGCACTGGGGATCGTGGACCGGCCTGGCGGTTGGGTGATCGACGCGGAGCGGCTCGGGGTCTACCCCCCTCCCAGTTGGCCGGCGTCCAAGAAGGCGGCTTCTGCCCGGGTGGAGGCTCCTTCCGCCGGCCCCACGTCTTCCACCTCGACTCAACCCGATCCAGTTGCAGCCGCCGTCGGGGCCTACCCGGACGGCTTCTGATGACGACCCCCAGAGAAGGAGACACCACCATGCCCACCACGATCCCCCCGAAGACCCAGACCGAGGAGCTGCTCTACGGCGACGGCCCGGCCTGGCTCACCCTCGGCCAGGTCGCCCAGGTCCTCGGCTTGTCGGAGCGAGCCGCCCAGGCCGCGGCCAGCGCCGGCAAGCTCTGGGGCTTGCCCGTAGAACAGCCGAGTGGCCCAAGAGGTACCCGGCGGGTCCCGCGGGCCGCGGTCCGGGAGCTGGTCGAGGGCTGGCGGCGGGAACGAGAGGGGCAGTCCGCGTGAGCATCACGACCCCCGACCCGTTCCAGCTCGACACCACCGGCTGGCCGCAGCTCGACCCGGCGACGGGCGACGACTCGATGATGTCGCTGGTCGAGCTCGCCGACGCCATCGAGGCCTTCATCTCTCCAAGGTCCTCTCTCATGACGAGGCCCTCGCTGCTGCGGTCACCCAGGAGGACCCCGTCCGATGACCCTCACCGACCCCGACGAAGCACCGTCTCGGCCACCGAGCCGCACCTGCATCATCGCTCAGGCCCGGGCCGACGTGCTCGCCCATCTCGGGGTCACGGCCACCGAGGCGGGCCAGGCCTGGTTGCTGGACATCCCCGTCACTGACTACATCGTGGCCCGCCTGTCCGGCGTCGAGCATCACGACATCCTCCGTCAGCCCCTTTCCCCAAGCCCCACCCAACAACGAAGGAGTACAACCATGCGAACCAACAACATCACTCTCGAAACCTGCCCGAACTGCGAGGGCGCCGGGGAGCCCACCTGCCCGGACTGCGAGGGCGCGGGTGAGGTCGTCAGCCCACGATGCCAGGGCGAGGGAGCCTTCCCGCTCGGCCAGGACCGCGCCGGGCGCGACGAGTGGACGGAGTGCGTCCGGTGCAGCGGGCGTGGCCGAAGCTGGTGTGACCGCTGCGGTGGAGCCGGGACGCCGCGGTGCCGCTACTGCGACGCGACGGGCTCGGTGTGGGTGACCCAGCCGGCCTGAACGACCACAGACCCGAGACCCGAGACCCGAACAAGAGAACAAGGAGAACATCATGCTTCCCATTCCCGAACCGCCGATCTGGACTCTGCGCCCGCCCATCGCCGGGCGGGCGCCCGAGCACAGGCTCAATCCCACCCCACCGGTCGCCGACGACCTCGGTGCAGGGGAGGGTCCAGAGTGGCGATGCCTGCCCGTCGCGCTGGAGAACTGCGAGATGATCGACGTCTCGCGGGCGCTCGAACTGGTCCAGGCGATGGTCCCGGCGCTGGCGTCGGACCTCCGTCCCGTCAGCATGACGCCCGGCGAGCCGGGCGTGCCGACCATCGTCCACCTCATCCGGGAGAGCCCTGACCTGGACGCGATCTGGGACGACGTGCTGGTCCCGCTGGTCGGTGGGCTCGTCGCGCATGAGGTCGTCGCAGCCGAAGCGGAGGAGTGCTGGCCGTCGCCGCCCGCCGAGACCTGTGCGGCGTGCGACGGCGTCGGCGGACGCGACGATCCGGACCACCACGACGCGACGTGCTCGGCGCCGTGGGATACCTGTGAGGTCTGCCAGGGCTCGGGTCTGTCCACACCGTGGTGCCCGAGTTGCCGCGGCAAGGGCTGGAGTGGCAGTTCAGACCTGGACGGATTCTGATTACCCGCCTCACCACCATCGTGGTCCTCATCGGCCTCGGGGTGACGGGGACGCGCTCGCCGTCACCGGCCGTTGCCCCACCACTTGCTACCGCGGCTCCGGCGTCGTCCCTACCTACCATCGGGGCGCCTCAGGTGCCGTCCGAGGTGCTCGACGCCCAAGGGGTGACGAGCTGGTACCCGCTGTCCTGTCAGCCGACGACGGCCCGTCCGGTCTGGTCGATCACAAGCTCCGACCCGAGCCTCGCACCGAGCACCGGGGTCGTCCCGGACAACCTCGATGCCCAGACCATCGGCTGGCCTGTCGCCATCCTGGCAGCGGACTCAGCCGGTCAGGTCGTGTGGGACAGCGGCTGTTTCGCGACCATCACCAGCAACCCACCGGCCGAGCTGGTGTCGTCGAGCATCAGTGGCGAGGTCACGACCATCGCCGGGTCTGACACCCTCGCCACGTTGCCGAGACCGAGCCCGGGGAGCTGGCTGCCGGTGCCGCCCGGCCAGGCGACCCCACGAGGCCCGGCCGAGTCCCTGGCCGCGATCGACGCACCACCACCATCGACGACGCCCGCTGCCAACGGCTCGTCGGCAACGTCCCGGCTGCCGCGGTACCTGCGCATCACGGCGGGCATGGCGATGGGGGGTTCCTCCTCGCGCTGCTGGCGTCACTGTCGTTGAGCGGCTTCGGGTTGGCATGCGCGCGGAAGAGGTCGGAGGGCCGATATGGCGGCCTGGCCGGCGACCACAGCGTGTTCCTCGCTCATGCAGTGCTGGGCGAGGTCGCCCCGGTCGTCGGCGGGGTTCTCGCCCTGGTCGCCGGTGCGCAGCACCCCGGGGTGTTCGGCGCCGTCGGCTGTCTCGCGGCCGGGTTCCTCGCAGCTTTCGCCTTCGAGGCCAGGCTGAGCGTGCGGTCGATGGATCGTCTCGGGATCGCGGACCTGATTGACGCGGCGCACGAGAAGCCCGTCATCCCGCTCGTCGCCGTCGCCGTCGCCGTGCTC
>JALYVP010000268.1 GCA_030853185.1 Actinomycetota bacterium
GCGTCCCGCTCGATCATCACGTGGCTGTTCCGACGGCCGGATCCCGTTCGAGCAACTCGATGATGCCCGTGGGTGAGACGAGAAAGCACACCCTTCGACCGTCGAACAGCGGCGCAGGCGTCGGCGGTCGCAGCTGGCGACACCCCTCGGTCTCCAACCATGCGACGGTGCTCTCGAGGTCCTCCACCTCGTAACACAGGTGATAGTAGGTGTGCCCCTTGCGGAGGAGGTTGGCCACCACCGGGCCGGCGACCAGCTCGATGTGGAGACCCGACCTGTCGGTGAGCAGGCAGAGATCGGCTTCTTGGACGTCGTCGTGGACGACGTCGGTGGCGGCCACGATCGTGTGGGTGGCTTCGACGAAGCGGCGCACGGCCGGCAGGTCCCGGCAGGCGATGCCCACGTGGTGCACGGCCAGATCGGGATGCGGGGACGGAGGCGGTGCGGGCGGCGGCGGCATCGCCGCTCTCAGTTTCTCTGGTAGACGAAGGGCACGTTTCCGTTCATGGTCAGGGCAACCCACAAGAGCAGGACGGCGATCAGCACCCCGATTCCCGCCTCGTAGACGAACCGCCGCTCCACCACCCACCCCCGACGACGCCGCTGGGCATGCTGGCGCTTCATGAGCCCACTGCCACAGGACTTGTCGTGCAAGCCAGCGCCGGGTTGATGTGTACCAGCGCGTCGCACAGCTTCGGGGTCAGGGTGTCGGCCAGGGGGCCGGCGGTCGACATGTGGGCCACGTCCACGAACAGGTTGGGGTCCGGTGTCATGTCCCGGGTGACAGACTGCGACTGCACCACCATGTTGGGGGACTTGGTCTCGGCGGCCAGGGCGGCCAGGCGCTGCTCGTAGTGCGTGGCCAGGGGCCCGAGCGTCGGGTCAGCGAGCCCGGCGAACGACAGCGGGTTGGAGTAGACGTAGGTGGGCCGGCCCGAGCTGGCCGCCTCGCTCAGCAGCAGCTTCACGTAGCGCTCGCCGAGCGCCCGGTCGTCGATGCCGTTCATGCCCTGGAGCAGCACCGCCAGGCGACCGATGCTCTGCTGGGGTGTGTCCTGGTCGACGGGCGCGCCGCCGAGGTACTGCGACAGCCAGAAGTCGGTCTCGAACGGCCGGAAGGGCTTCGGCGGCAGCGGAGCGGGCAGGGGGGTAGCCGGTTTGCCCAGCACGCCGACGTTGTCGATGGCATCACCCAGTTTGACGTTGATCGGTGTCTGTTGGCGCAGGAGCGGCAGGGTGGCGCGCAACGCGGCCCAGGAGAAGTCCGATGGCGGCACCGACGACACCAGCCACGGCGCGGTGCTCACCTGGTGGGCGAAGGCCAGGGGGTCACTCACGTCGAGGTTGGGCCAGTCGTGGGCCGACCACTGCGGCGTGAACCACACGGGGTTCACGGTCATCACGATGGCATCGGCCTTCGACGTGATGGCAGCCCGCAGCGCCAGGTAGGCGTCGAAGGTCCGAGGCGCCACCAGGTTGTAGCTGTCGACGAGCACGGGCCGGTTGCCCACCTTGGCGATGCGGCGACTGACCTCACCGGGCACAGACACACTGTCGAGCTTGGTCTCCGAGCCCCCGATCCAGGCGATGGTGAACGCCTTGGGGTTGTGGGGCGGCGGCAGGAACCCGGAGAGATCGGTCTTGTTGAGCGGCGCCACGTAGCGAACGGCGCTGATCGGGTTGTCCGGTGGCGTCTTGCGGTCCGTGTAGCGGGGGCCGGTGGGCGCCACCACCTGACTGATCACCACCACCGACACAGCCGTCCAGGCAACCACGCGGATCAGGCTGGCGCGGGTGTCGAGCAGCCGGAGACGGTGGAGGATGAGGATGACCCGGTTCATGACAATCTGCCGCCGAAGATAACCGAGCGGTACAACGAGGCGGCATCGCCCAGGGGCATGGCCAGCAGCGGCAGACTCACCGCGAACCACACGAACACCAGCACCGGCTTCACCACGTTCAGCACCGGGCCCCGCCGTGGGGTTCGGCGCTTCAGGGCGGCGCGGTGGGCCAGGAGGCCGGCTGCGTGGTAGATGCCGAACACCAAGGTGGAGAGGTTGATGTCGTGCCACAGAGCGATCAGGACCATGGTCACGACAAGAGCGGTCTTCTGACGGTGCTCACGCATCCCGCCGAGGGGAGTGAACACGTTGCGGCGCATGAACGAGGTGAGTGAGATGTTCCACGAGTTCCAAAACGCGGTGGGGCTGCGCTGGAAGAAGGGCCGGTTGAAGTTGGGCCGGATGTCGGCACCCAACCAGCGGCCGGCGCCGATGGCCAGGTCGGAGTAGCCGGCAAAGTTGAGGTAGAAGAACCAGGCGTAGGCGGCGACGCCGATCCACAGGCGGGGCGCCGAGCTGTAGCGCCACAGGGTCAGGATGCTGGTCGACCACTTGAGCGGATAGGAGCCGACGAACACCTTGGCCAGCCCACTGAGGATGAGGAGCCCGCCCTCGAGCACTCGCTGACGGTCGATCGGGACCCTGGCCTGCAGGGCCGGCTCGACCTCGTAGTACTCGGTGATGGGCCCGACGATCTGGAGCGGGGGGAACAGCCCGAAGGCGAGCACCCGGCCAGGCGACAGGGGCTCCACCAGCCCGAGGTTGCTCTTGATGAGAAGGTCGAGGGCCCGGAACGTGGCGAAGGACAGTCCGATCGGCTCGATGATCGGCCTGGCCAGGTCCATGAGTGTCAGCAGGACCGGGCTGTGTCGCAGCGCCTCGTTGGACCACACGTTGAACTTGACCACGAACGTCACCGGCGCCAGCTTCCACAGCACCATCGGGACGAGCGCGGCTACCACGCCGAGCCACAGCACCACGACCTCTCGCTGATGGCCGGCGCTGCGGGCCAGCACCTGCTGGAGGGCCAGCACCGCCAGCCAGAACACGAGGTAGAACAGCGCCAGACGGGGGGCGATGAGGAACAACAGATAGAGGCCGACCACGGCGATGAGGACCCGGCGCGGCGCCCCCCAGCGCAGCAGGGCCAGCAGGGGTGCGAACACCAACAACCCGGGCAGCAGGTCCTGGAAGTAGGTGAACGAGTCGAACTGCGGCATCAAGCGGTGACGGCCGTGACGTGCGATGGCACGGCTACGGCGGTACCGCCGGGCAACACCCAGACCCCGTCCTCGGCGGTGTCGACAAAGCCGTGGTTGGGGTAGAGGTCGGCGACGAGGGCGTTCTTCCTGGTGGCGATGAAGCGCCCGACGACGTCGCCGGCACCCTGGTCGCGCAACTGCTCAGTCAGGAGCGCGAGGAACGTGGTCTCGACGCCTCGCCCCAGCACCCGGCAACTCATCAGCAGGGTGTCGAGCTCGGCCGTTCCATCTCGGAGTCGGGCCACGGCCACGCCGACCAGGCCGTACTCGCCGAAGGCGTCGTTGACCTCGATGGCCCGGGCCACGACGCCGGGGTCGGCCACCAACCGCTCGACGTCGGCCTCGGAGCGGCGGCGGGTGGTCAGGTTGAACTGGTTGGTCTTGTTGATGAGCTGGCTGACCCGCCCGAGGTTGCCGGCGGTGACCGCCACCATGGCGACGCGCAGGCCGAGCGACGCCAGGAACTCGTCGTGGCTCATCGCCGACGCGGCGCGGGTGCGGGCCGCGGCGGCGACGATCCGCTCTGTACGCTCCTGGTCGTCGACGGTGACGCGCATCAGCCTGAAGAGGCCCGACTCCGACAGCAGATCGGGCAGGGCCTCGATGTCGTCGGGTACCCGCAGCAGCCGCACGGCCGGCAACTGGGCGGCCACCGCCCCCAGCTCGTGGTCGGCGTCGTCGACGAACACGAAGCTGTCGAGGCCGAGGTTGAGCTCTTCGGCGATCGATTCGATGTTCCCGGGTTTCGGGTCCCAGTTGACCCGGCGGGTGGCGATGTCGGCCGGAGCCAACGCCATGCCGTCGAGCTGATCGAAGACCTCGACGACGGTCTCCTCTTCGTTCTTGCTCGTGAGGGCAAGCAGGACGCCACGGTGACGGAGCCGGCGGGCGGCCAGCTGAAACGACCGGTAGGCGAACCCGGGAAAGGCCTCGCTGCACTCGAGCAGACCCAGACCATCATCAGCGGCAACCCCGCCCCACAACGTGTTGTCGCAGTCGAGCAACAGCACCTTCGGCGGCACCCAGGTGCGCGCCGCTATCACCTCGGCCACGCGGGATCCGATCAGGTTGGCGAACTCGTCGGTGAACGGCTGGCGGTACATCAGCCACGTGCGCCGGTCGAAGGTGGCGTGAACGCCGTGCACGGCTTGCATCGCCGACAGGCGCAACCGGCTCAAGGGCATGCCGGCGAGGCGGGCATCGACGACGCCGTTGACCGTTGACTGCAGGGCCGTGAGCCTGACGACGAGCTCATCGTCGTCGTGATCGAGGCCGTAGCCGACGGGGATCGGCGCATCGCTGGCGACGATCTGGCCCGATACCTGCTGGGCGAGCCCGGCGATGGCCTCGGCGAGCTGCTCGGCGCCGGCGACGATGCGGGCCTCGGCCTCCTGGTCGCCCTCGACGGCGAGCAGGAGATCACGCTCGAAGAGGTCCTCGATGCGCCACAGGATCACCACCTCATCGGCCCGATCGGCTCCGTGGGCGGCCGGCTGCAAGCAGACCTGGAACACCTGGTTGTAGTCGGCGAAGGTGATGCTGGGTATCCGGCCTTCGCCGCCGTGGTGTGTCACAC
>JALYVP010000269.1 GCA_030853185.1 Actinomycetota bacterium
CGACATTGCCCGGATCGGCGACACCTCCGGCTATCTGGCCGACCTCGTGCGCCCGCAGAGGGCCCGGGCGGCCAGCGACGCCCGCATCGCCGCGGCCGAGGCCGACGTCGCCGCAACCAGAGCCGAGCACAGCTCCCGCCCCGTCCAGGACCGGGCCGGCCGGGGCCCCGGGATCACCCGGTCCGCATCGTGAGCGGCCGCGACCGGTCCGACGGGGGCGGGGGCGACCGGTCCGGCGGCGACCGGTCCGGCGGCGGGGATGAGTTGGAGGAGCCGGGACCGGGCGCCGGCGGCCTGCGGGGTGGGGCCACATCCTTCCTCCGGCGGCTCAGCCGGCCGTCGTCGACGCTCGGCACCGTTGCGGTCAACATCGACGAGGAGGAGGTCCGGGCCGGGCTCGACCAACTCGGCGACGCCGGCGCCCACGTTGAGGCTCTCGATCACGACGTTGAGAGACGACTGGCGTCGTTCGGGGCCCTGAGCGAGCTCACGTCCCGGCTCGCCCTGTCCTACCTGGAACGGATCCGTCACCCCATCGCATCGCTGACCTTCGAGAGCGGTGTCGTGCTCACCACCCGCGGCTACCTGGCGCACATGGCCGTCGAAGACGACTCGGCCCGCTTCGGCGCCGGCCGGGAGGTCCCGGTCATCGGGACCCTCCCCGACTTCCGCAGGGGCCGGCCGCCCCAGGACCTTCTGAACCGGGTGGTGAAAGCCACCCGGCGGGGCTTCGAACAGATCCGGGCGGTGCCCGACGACGTCTGGGCGGGATACGTGCTGTGCGTGACCGGCCGCATCCACGCCGGCGGCGACGACGGCGCGCTGCTCGACTCGTCGGTAGTAGACAGCCTGCTCCGCTTCGGGTGGGTGCTCCGCCAGGTCGATCTCCGCTACGGCCTCACGCCCGGCTGACCACGCAGGCCGGGGGCACCGGGTCGGGCCGCCCGGCTCATGACCCGAAGGTCGTTGGGTCCGGCAAGGTCTGGTTGTGACCACCACCGACCCGACGAGCCTCCTCCGCCGCCACACCCGCCGCCTGGCAGAGACGGTGCACCAGGCCGAAGGGGGGGACCCGGCGACGGCGACCCAGGGAGGAGCTGGTATCCCGACCGCCCTGCCGTTGTGCGTGCAGTCCGGCGGCGGGATCACCGAGGAGGTGCTGGCCGCCTTGCTCGCCCACAACCGGGCGCTGGACACCCTGGAGTCGTTCGTCGCTCCGACCCGGGGTTGGTCCGTGGCTCCCGACGACGCGGTGACCGACGCTTTGGAGGGCGCCTACCAGGCGTCCGATGCGGCCCACGACGCTGTTCGCCACGCCCTCCGCTGCATGCAAGACGCCGTCCGGTTTCAGCAGGATGCCGTGCGGGTCGCTCACCTCGCAGTGATGATCGCCGCCGATGGTGACTGCGGCACCGTCCCCCGGTCTCCGCCATGACCGGCGCCCCGGTCCACGCTCAGCGCCAAAGGCCCGCCGACGTCGGCCACAGCGTCGCTTGCGGTCGTCGATCAGGTCTTGTCCCTCTGCCCGGCGGCGATCTCCCCGGCCACCCTGTCGCCGCCCAAACGTCGGGTGACGCGCGCCGCCAGACCGGGTGCCAGGCCACCGATGAGGGCACCGACGTGAACCTCACCGGGGGCGACGATCAGCTCGGCCTTGTCCTTGATGATGGACCTTCGCACCGCGTCGGCCACCTGGTCCGGTGAGCTGGTGCGGACGCCAGGAGGGAGCCGGGCCTCGCTGTCGGCGAACATGCCGGCATCCCGGATGAATCCGGGGAGGATGACCGAGGCCCCGACCCCCGTGCCGTGGAGATCCTGGCGGAGACCGTGGGCGAAACCGCGGAGACCGAACTTGGTGGCGCTGTAGACCGACGTGCCCGCCGTGGCCGACAGTCCTGACAGGGAGCTGATGAAGCAGAACTGGCCGTGGCCACGGGCCACCATGTCCGGGGCGAAGGTCCGGGCCAGAACGATCGGAGCCCGCAGATTGATCTCCAGGCAGCGGTCGATGCGGTCCAGGTCGAAGTCGAGGAGGGGCCCCGACGCCGGCAGGGCCGCGTTGGCCACCACGACGTCGATCCGGCCCGCGGCAGCCACCAGCTCCTCGATCCCAGCCCGGGACCCGAGGTCGGCGGTCAGGATCTGGCCGCCGGTGGCGGCGGCGAGGGCCTCGAGCACATCGGCCCGCCGCCCGGTGAGCACCAGGTCGGCGCCGGCCTCGGCCAGGTTCCGGGCGATGGCATGGCCGAGGCCGCCGGTCGCCCCGGTGAGCAGGACTCGAGAGCCGGGCAGGTTCATCGCCGCATCCTAGGGGGGAGCCCGGAGCATCTTGGCCGGCGCGGTGAGGCCGCCGGCCGGCCCTCACTCCCGCCACCTAGGTCAGGGGACCGGCGCCCAGCTGCACCAAGAGGTCGGCGATGACTGACACCTGTCCCTCCGTGGCTTCCCATCGGTCGCCTATCCCCTGGTGGTCGACCAGTCCGAACACGTCGGGTGGCACCCCGAGCGAGTCGGCGGCTGCCTCCGCCAGGGGGCCGGGCTCAGTTTCGTCTCCATCGATCGGCCATGCCTCCAGGCCGTCCCACAGCTGGTCGAGCGGAGCGGGTGGTGCCGCCCCGGTGGCCAGGGCCAAGGCGGTGGCGGCGAAGACCTCATAGGTTCCCACGCCCCGAGGCCGGCGGTACCCGGCGACGGGGTGGAGCCGCCATTCCAAGGCCATCCCCGACGGACCGTCGTCGCGGATCCACACCTGGCTGCCGTTCACATAGGCGTCGACCGGCTCGCCGAAGCGATCATCGAGGGCGACGATCACCTCGGGCCGGGCCCGCCACACGCAGGCCGGCACCAGGGCCGCCATGCTCAGGGCAGCCGACCGCTCGGGAGGGTCAATCCTCGTCGCCGTGGTTGCGAAGAAACTGCTCGACCTCCTCCGCCAGGGCACCGGCGTCGGCAGGCAGGGGCGGGGGGGTGTCGTCCAACCGGTCCGAGTCGTCGGCCTCCTCGAGCTGTGCCACGTAGGCGGCGGCATCCTCGTCGTCGGCGACCCGCTCGCTGACCTGGCGCTCGTACTCTTCAGCGGCCACCCGCAGCTCGAGGGGGTTGACCCGGGCGCCGAGGACCCCGGCGGACCGCTCGATCAGGGCCAGAGCCGCCTTGGGAGACGGAACCTGGTGGACGTAATGAGGCACCGCGGCCCAGAAGCTGACCGTGGACAGCCCAGCGCTCTGCAGGGCGTCGTGGAGCACGCCGATGATGCCGGTGGGGCCCTCGTAGGTGTTGGACAGGACGCCGAGGCGACCGGCCAGCTCGTGGTCCTCGGAGCTGCCCGACACGCGCACCGGGCGAGTGTGGGGGACGTCGGCGAGAAGCGCACCGAGGATGACGACGGTCTCGACGCCGACCTCCTTGAGGATCTCGACGATCGACGTGCAAAAGGTCCGCCACCGCAGTTGAGGCTCGACGCCGCGAACGAACACCACGTCACGCACCGTGCCCGGCACCTCGGCGTACAGCATGTCGGTGGTGGGCCACTCGAGGGCCCGCGTGGCCCCGTCGACGATCTTGACCTGGGGCCTGGTCTCGGTGAAGTCGAAGAACTCCTCGGGATCGATGGTGGCGAACTCCTCGGCGTCCCAGGTCTGAGCCAGGTAGCTCACGGCGAGAGATGCGGCGTCACCAGCATCGTTCCACCCCTCGAAGGCCACGACCGCCAAGGGGCGTCGCAAGCGGGGGTGCTCAGACCACTGGATGGAATCCATGGCATCGACGGTACCGCCCCGTGAGGTCAACGACGTTGGTTCTTCCCCGGGCCCGGGGCGGGGAGGACCCCGGGCGAAGGCGGCTCAGCGGGCGGAGGCGGCTCAGCGGGTGAAGAGGGCCACGAAGTCCCTCCAGAACGGGGCGAGGAAGTGGTTGGTGGGGAAGTACATGCTGGCCAAGAGCTTGGTGCCGGTCACCGCCGACCCGTCGCCGGTGAACGTGTCGAAGCTGACCCACTCCGGGTTGATGTCGAGCTCCATGGCTCGCACGGCGCCCACGGCGACCATGGCCGAGGCCAGGGTCTGGGGATCGAGGTCCGGGCCGGCCACGTAGAGGAGGTCGCCGAAGGCATCCACCCCGAGTGCCGAGCGCCAGGTGAGGACGTTCTCGTGCAGCGGGTCGCCCCAGACGGCGATGGGGTTGGCGGCGGCCGTGGCCGGGGTGGGGGCGCCGCCGTCGACGAGCAACTCGAGGTTCTGGCGCACGGCGACCACATTGGGGGTCAGGGTGGCGTCCCGTCCCCACTGGGCCACCGTGGCCGACCCGTCGGACCTGATGACCAGCGACGCCGCTCCGTCACGCAAGGGGATGGCCTGGTGACCGTCCGCGTACCACCCGCCCCGGGATGCGTCGAGCTGGAAGCCTCCATTGAAGGCGGCTACCAAGCCGCCCTGGAGCGCAGCGGGCACGGCGCCGTCGTTGGCCCAGGGACCGGGCGGCTGGGTGGTGCCGGCATAGAGGGCCACCGTGGTCCTGGCCGCCGAGGCCCACGCCGCCGACACCTCATGGCCGCCCTGGCGCAGCGTGGTGGTCTCCACGCCCGGCTTCGTGCCGGCGTCGCGACCGGCGCCGCTCCACTGGCCGTCACCGGGCGCCCCTACCCAGTCGGCGGCGACAGGAGGCGGGACGGGCTGGGGAGG
>JALYVP010000270.1 GCA_030853185.1 Actinomycetota bacterium
TCCAGGTGGCCGGCGGGATCCGTCGACTTCGTGGCGTACTTGGCCAGGTAGGCGGCGACAGCGCCAGGTCCCGTCCGGTGCAAGTGTAGAGCGCCACGTTGTTTGAGGATGGCTACGACAGGGGGGGTGGGCATGGGGGTGGTGCACGACCGAACGACCGAAGTCGGCTCGGGGACAGACAAAGGCGCGGGTAGGGACCGGGCAGCTGTGCTGCCCGGTCTGGGATAGATGATGGGGATTGTCGGGGAGGTTCCGAGCGCCGGCGTCAAGCCCCTACGCTGCGCTTCGGTCCCTGCGGGACGGCCCTTTCGGGCCGGGCTTGACCCCGCCTTGTTCAGCAGAGGGCGGGGGTCTCGGCGGCAGTCCAGGTTCGCGCTGGGCGTCCGCCGGTGGCGTTGTTGGTGCGGACCTGGGCGCGGTGGTGGGTAGCGAGGGCGGCGAGGGCGGCGTCGACGTTGGCCCCTGACGCGTTGCGCCCGAGGGTGTCGCGGATCTGGGTGCGGGTGAGGCCGTCGGGGCCGGCGGCGATGAGGGCGTCGGCGACGCGCTCGGCGAGCGGTCCGGCGTTGGCCTGTCCGGCGGCCCAGGCGGCTGAGCGTGCCGCGTAGTCCCACAGGGCGAGCCCGGCGCGCAGGTGGGCGGCGCTGATGGAGCGGGCACCGTCGGTCAGGGCGTAGAGCAGGGCGAGGCGGACTGTGTGCGCCTCGGCTCGGGCGGTTAGGGCGCCGGCGGGTCCGGGGATGGCTGCCGACAGGGTCGGGTAGGTGTCCCACCACAGCCGGCGGGCCGGCGCCGAGAGGCGAAGCCGGCCGACGTTGCGGGCGGTGTCGAGGTTGGCGGCGAGGGCGGCGGGCAGGCGGCTGCGCCCGAGGGGGTCGGGGTGGCCGCCTTCGGGCAGGAGCCGGGCGCGGCGGACCGCGATGATCAAGAAGCGGTTCAACAAGCCGTTGGCCGCTTCGAGACCGGTGACGTGGTGGGCGAGCTCGGCGGCGGTGATGTGGCCGATGACGCCGAGGTGAGCGGCGCCGGCTCGGGCGGGAGCGGTGCGGGTGAGCAGGGCGAGGGGTCGTCCGTCCCAAGCGGAGCGCAGCACCGGCGAGAGGGTATTGACGTCGCGGGCGGTCATCTTGAGCACCGAGGCGAACTCGGCCTCGACGACGAGCAGGCGGGGGTCGGCCGCTCCTGGGTCGGCCCCGGCGGGGTCTCGCAGCGCCCACACGAGGCCCTCGCCCGAGCTCAGCCCCGTCGAGGTGCGGGTGGCGAAGCCGGGATCGGCGGTGTTCATGAGCCGGGCGACGTGGTCCCACGAGGAGCCCTTGCGGGCCTTGGCCGACTCGCCGACGACCAACACGTACTCGTTCGGGTGGTGCAAGCTGGCCTCGACCGCGAAGTGGGCGCCCCGGCCGATGGCTACCCCGGCGGCGACGAGGGCCTGGGCCAATATGGCGACGGGGTCGGCCTCGGTGTGGGGGGCGAGGGCGGCGACGATGTCTCCGACCAGGCCGCCATAGGCGGCGTCGGCGGGCGGGTCGGGCCACCCTGGTGGCGGAGGCGGAACGGCCAGGGCGGCGGGCACGTCCAAGAGGGCGGGGGCCGCTTCGGGTGGGGGGCTGTCGCCGTTTGGTCGGGGCGGGGGCTCGTCGTCGAGGGCGAACAGGCCGGGCTGGTTCAGCATTCGGTCACCTCGACCACTCCGGCGCGCACCGAGGACTCGTCCACGATGGCCTTGCCCGCCGCCCACGCCGCGACCAAAGCGGCGACTGCCAGGTTGTTGACCATCCGCGGCAGCCCTCGTGAAACCTGGTGGACCAAGGCAACGGCGTCGTCGGAAAACAATGTGTCCGAGCGGCCCGCTTGGGCCAGGTGATGGCGGATGTAGGAACCGGTCTCGGTCGCGTCGAGGCCGGCCATGGCGTAGCGCAGGCCGATCCGCTGGTCGAGCGCGGCGAACGCCCCCAGGCGCAGACGACGCCGCAGCGTGGGCTGGCCCAACAAGATCAGACCGAAGGGGGCGACCGAGTCCATCTCCGCGTTGGACAAGCACCGGAGCCCTTCGAGGGTCGGTGCGTCAAGAAGGTGTGCCTCGTCGATCACCACGGTGACCTTCTTGCCCCGCTCGGCGGCCTCGGTGGCCAAGAGATGCTGGGTCTGGGGGATGAGCGCCGAGCAGTGGAACCGGGGGCTGTCACCGAGCGCTGAGGTGATGGCCCCGTACATGCCTCGCAGCCCCACGCCGGGGGCACCCAGGTAGATGGTGGTGTGGCGGGAGCCGTCCAGGTCGGCGAGCGCAGCCCGGGCGGCGACGGTCTTGCCCGAACCGCACTCGCCGGTGACCACCCCGATGGCGGACTCGGCCACGCACCAGCCGATGCGGGCGGTCGCCTCGGCGTGGCAGCGCGAGGCGTGCAGCATGCCCGGCGCCAGGTCCTTGCCGAAAGGCATCCGGGTCCCGAAGCCGTAATGGGCCCGCAGACCCTCGATGCCGCTCACGACCCGACCTCGTCGCTGTGGTGGAGTTCAGGTTCAGCGCTTTGGGGCTCGGGGGCGGCCAAGGCGGCGAAGTCGATGCGCTCACCGCTCAGCTCGGCCGAGCGACGGGCGGCGACCAAGCTCAAGTAGTCGATGCCCGTCGGTGCCGGCACCGACGCCGACGCCGCGTCGGGACGGGCCTTGGGATGGGTGTGGCGGGCGATGCGCACCGGGACCGCCAGGCCCATCGGCCGGCCCTCGAAGCGGACCTCGATGCTGGTCAGGTCGAAGGGGTCGAAGACCAGCTCGGCTCGCCGGCCGACCAGGGCGGCGTCGACCTCGAAGGAGTTCCCGTGGAGGCTGACAGTCGACGTCTTGGTCACCGTGCGGGTCTCGGACCACAAGAACGCCTCATGCAGCTGGGCTCTTGACGGCAGCGCCGGGGGTCCGCCCTCCTCGAAGCGCTCCAGGGGCGTCTGGCCCGTCTCGGAGTGCAACCGGCGGTGATAGACCACCTCGACCCAGGCGCTGAACAGCGTGTTCAGCTCAGCCAGGCCCGTCACACCGCGGGCTTCGACCTCGACGACGAAGCGGGACCTCACGGTCCGCCAGAACCTCTCGATCTTGCCCTTGGTCGTGGCCGCCCTCGGCTTGGCGTGGATCAGTCGGATGCCGAGCACTGCGCACGCCCGCAGGAACGGGGCAGCCACAAAGGCGCTGCCGTTGTCGACCAGCACCGCGCCTGGCACGCCCCGAGCGCCGAGCCCAGGTCGCAACGCCGACTCCAGGTGGACCGTGTCCTCAGAGAACGTCCACAGGTAACCGGCCAGCAGCCTCGAGTGGTCATCGATGAAACCCAGGAGATAGGTCTTTCGGCCGGCCACGGTCGGGCCGTGCATGGCATCGCCGGTCCACAAGTCGTTGCGGGCGGCCGCCTCGAAGCGCCCGAACACCTTCGGCGGGGCACCGTCGGGACGGATGTTCAGGCCGAGGCGGGCGAAGTGGCGCTGGATCGTGCGGGCCGAGACCTCCCCCCGACCCGACTCGGCCAGGATCGTCGCCACGCTCAGCGCCGTTCGCCCCGGCGCCTCGGACTTGAGCGCCACCGCCACACCGAGCGCCTCGGCCGTGCGGCGCACCACGCGTGCCCTCGGGGCGGGGACCAACGCGTCGAAGCCGCCAGCTCGATACGCCCGCACCCAACGATCCAACGTGGAGCGCCCCACCCGCACCGCCTCGCCGGCCGGGCCGGCATGGTCCGTGCCGGCCAGCTCGCGTACCAACGAACCACGCTCGGCGCCCGACAACCTCCCGTCGGAAGCTTCACGTACGAGCGAGTAGCGGAACAACGCTATGTCCCTGCGGTGGCTGTCTTCCATGGAGCTCCTCCTGTCCATAACGGCGACGAAGACAGCGTGGCGGGCTCAAGGCACCGGCGGCAGAGGGCATTTCGTGTTGGCCAGCAGCATCCCCCCAGACGCGAACGCCGCCCAACGCCACACCGGGCGCGGACCGAAGCGCAGCACCGCGGCACGCGCCGCCACCCCGATCGCCTCTAGCGCCTCGACGAAGAGGTCCCCGCCCGGGCCGGCCGGGGCCAACGACACGTCGAGGGCGTACGCCCAGCGGATGAAATGCTCCCTGATCTCGACTGCACGAGAGGCGAAGCGGCGCAGCCAGCGCCGCACCCTCCACGCCGGGATCTCCAAGCGAGCAGCGATACAGCGATGGCCCTCGCCCGCCGCCTTGGCCTCGATCGCCTCAGCGATGGTCGCCACCTCGTCGCGGCGTCTCACCAAGGCGTCATCGCCAAGCAGAACATGGGATTTCTTGCACCCGCCACACCTCCCCCGACGCGGGCGCACCCGATCCTCCCGCCCGTCGCGGCGGCGCAGCACCCGCCACCGGGCATGACCCCACGGTCCGAGCACCCCCCCACAAGCCGGGCATGCCAACCGCCCGGCCGCCAGGTCCGCCTCGACTACCGCTTCGTCAGTCCCTACCATGAGCACCGGTGCCTCCGGCATCGTCAGAAGGACCCTCCCGACGTTCCGGCCAAGATCAGCGGGAGGGTCCTCGCGCGTCCAAGAACACCCCAGCCTGACGCATGACACCACACCTCGCCCGCCGACACCACCCGGCCACGTCCTCACCGATAGCGACGCCCAAGCACCCGCCCGTCCTCATCCTGTGTGGCGCTCAACATGCA
>JALYVP010000271.1 GCA_030853185.1 Actinomycetota bacterium
CTCGTCGCCCAGCGCGGCACGGAAGGCGGCGAGAGCGGCAGCGGCCACCGTCCCGGGCGGCGCATCGAGTTTTGCCGGCGTTGGCCGGGAACGGGCGTTCGACGCCACGCCAACCGAGCCTGTCGCCGAGCGCCGAGCGCCGTTGGACACCTCCGAGGACGAAGAGCCGACGCGTGGAGGCGAGGTCGGGGCTGGTGGCGGGACGGGAGAAGGCGGGGCGACCGGCTTGGGAGGAGGGACCGGGACCGGGGGGGTTGCGGGCGGTTGAGGCGGGGTCGGGTTGGGCCGCTGTATCCGTTCTTCGTCGATCAGGTCGCCGTCCCAGGGCCCGGCGCCCGCCAGCAGATACTGATCGAGGGCCAGTCGACCGGCGTCGGTGGCGACGGGCACCGGTCCGCTGTCGGGGTCGCCCAGGGTCTGGAGTCTCTCGACCAGGGCCAAGCGGTTGGCGCAGGTCTCGCAACCGGTGACGTGGTCGCCGATGACGGCGGTCTCGGCGGCGGCTTGGCTGCCGGTCACGTAGGCAGTCAGCTCAGCGCGGCTGGGGCAGGACGCGGACGCAGCCGTGGGCACCAGCCTGTCCTGGGCGGCGTCGGCAAGGGATGTGACGGCGCCAGGAGCCAGAGACAGGATCTCGGCGACGACGGTGCTCGAGCGGTTGTCAGCCAACCGGAGCCAGAGCGCGGCCCGTTGGTCCATCGGCAGCGCCCACCACGCCTGGTGAAGGGGATCCGCCATGCCCGGAGGGGACGCTACGAACCCGATCGGCTCCACTTCGCGGTAGGTGGCGCTCAGCAACTCGATCGGCGACGGCGGGCCGAGCCAGGAAACCTGAGCCGCGACAGCGGCCTCCGCGGCCGCGTCGGCCCCGGTCTGTTCCCCACAGACAGCGAACGCCAGCCGCCATGCGGCGGCGAGGTCCGCTGCAGTCGCGTCTCCCAGCACGTCTTGCATCGAAGCCCACACGCTAGTTGGCCAGAGGTCCTCCATGGTGGCCAACGTCCGGTCGAGCTGCCGTTGCGACTTGACGTTGGGATCAGATCGGGCGTTGGCTGGCCGTGATGCCACGTCGCCGAGGTCGTCAACCGCTGCCTCCGGGCTTTGCCGTGGTGTGGACGACGGTGGCTCTCGATCTGGTCGGGTTCGGCATCGTCCTGCCCATCCTGCCGCTCTACGCCCGCCGTTTTCATGCGTCGTCGCTGGAGGCGACCCTGCTCGTGGCCGCCTTCGCCGCCGCGTCGTTCGTGTTCTCGCCGCTGTGGGGACGCGTCGCCGACCGCCACGGACGCAAGCCGGTGCTCATCGTCTCCCTCATGGGCACCGCCATCGGCAGCCTGGTGACTGGCTTGGCCGGCGGGCTGGCGCTGCTGTTCATCGGCCGACTGATCGACGGTGTCTCGGGGGCCAGCGTCTCGGTCGCCCAGGCCACGGTCGCCGACGTGGCCGACCCTCGATCCCGACCTCGGCTCTTCGGGCTGCTCGGGGCGGCGTTCGGTGTCGGATTCGTGGTCGGCCCGGCCATCGGGGCCCTCGGAGCCCTCGCTGGTCCCCGGGTTCCGTTCCTCATCGCGGCTGGACTGGCCGGAACCAACGCCCTGGTCGCCATGCGCCGCCTGCCCGAGACCCACCCCCGTTCCGCCCGCCACGACCACCACGGTGGCGTTCCGCGCTTTGACGCCCTGCGAACGCCGGGCGTTCTCTCCCTCATGTCCGTATCGCTGTGCACCCTCGTGGCCTTCAGCGCCTTCGAAGCGACCTTCGCTCTGTTCGGCCGGGACCGCCTCGGCCTCGGCATCGGGTCGTCGGCGGCCACGTTCAGCGCCGTCGGGGCGGTGATCGTGATCGTCCAGGGCGGATTGGTCCGCCCTGTCGTCCACCGCCTCGGCGAGATCCGGACGCTGGGCTTCGGTCTGCTCCTTGACGCCGTCGGCCTGGCCCTTCTGGCCCCGGCGCGCTCGTGGGCCCTGGCCGCGCCCGCCCTGGTGGCCCTGACCGCCGGCCAGGGCCTGGTTCAGACCACGATGTCGTCGACCCTTGCGGGGCGGGCCGATGCCCGCCGGCGCGGCGAGGTGCTCGGCGCCCAGCAGTCGGCCGGGGGCCTGGCTCGGGTCATCGGGCCGATCGTCGGCGGTGCCCTCCTCGGTGAGCACGCCACCGACCTGCCCTACGCCCTGGGGGCGGTCCTCATGGTGTTGGCCCTGGGCCTCGTGGTGCGCATCGGGAAAGCCCCTCGTCCCGGCTATACCGCCGCCAAAGATGATGTTACTGTGTAGTAACAAGTCGACGCGCCGCAGGCACGCGAGCGCTCCAGGAGGTGACTCATGGCCGATTTCTCGCTCGAGCTGAACGAGGATCAGATCCAGATCCAGAAATGGGTCCACGACTTCGCCGAGACGGTCATCCGTCCCGCCGCGCCCGAGTGGGACGAGCGGGAAGAGACACCGTGGCCGATCATCGCCGAGGCGGCCAAGATCGGCCTGTACTCCCTGGACTTCATCGCCAACGCGTTCGGTGATCCCACTGGCATCCTCCTGCCGGCGGTGATGGAGGAGATGTGCTGGGGCGACGCCGGCATCACCCTGGCCATCTTCGGTACGACCCTCGGCGTCTCCGGCATCTTCGCCAGCGGCACGCCCGAGCAGATCGGCGAGTGGCTCCCACAGTGCTTCGGTACCCCGGAGAAGCCGGCGCTGGCCGCCTTCGCCGTGTCCGAGCCAGATTCCGGCTCGGACGTCAGCTCCATGCGCACCCGGGCCGTCTACGACGAGGCCAACGACGAGTGGGTCCTCAACGGGACCAAGACCTGGATCACCAATGGCGGGATCGCCGACGTCCACGTGGTGGTGGCAGCTGTTGACACCACGCTCGGCTCACGCGGTCAGGCCAGCTTCATCGTTCCGCCCAACACCAAGGGGCTCAGCCAGGGCAAGAAGTTCTCCAAGATGGGGATCCGGGCCTCCCACACCGCTGAGGTGGTGCTCGACGACGTCCGGGTGCCAGGCGCCTGCCTCCTCGGCGGCAAGGAGAAGCTCGACGAGCGCATGGCCCGGGCCCGCGAGGGGCGCAAGGGACAGCGCGTCCAGGCCGCCATGGCCACCTTCGAGGCCTCTCGACCCATGGTCGGCGCCATGGCCGTCGGCATCGCTCGGGCCGCCTACGAGTACGCCTTGGATTACGCCAAGGAGCGCAAGCAGTTCGGTCGGGCCATCATCGAGAACCAGGGCATCGCCTTCAAGCTGGCTGACATGCGCATGAGCATCGATGCCGCCCGGCTCCTGGTGTGGAAGGCGGCGTGGCTGGGGCGCACTGGCAAGGGCTTTGATGCGGCCGAGGGATCCCAGTCCAAGCTGTTTGCCGGCGAGACCGCCGTCAAAGTCACCGACGAGGCCATCCAGATCCTCGGTGGTGCCGGCTACGTCAAGGAGCACCCCGTCGAGCAATGGCACCGTGACTCGAAGATCTACACGATCTTCGAGGGGACCAGCGAGATCCAGCGCCTGGTCATCGCCCGGGCCATCTCCGGCGTGCATATCCAGTAGGTCTGAGCAGCCTCTTTGTGAGTTGATGGTGCCCCGGCTTCGGCCGGGGCACTGGCCTGTCCGGCGTCCGTTTCGTTGCCATCCCTAGTGCACCAGGTCGCTGAACACACGCGTGTAGTTTCACTCCTGTCGTTTGATGTCACAGGAGGGAGCCGACCATGCCGTATAGGGCTGCGCCGATCAAGTTGGACGAGACGACCCGGGCCGAGTTGGAGCGGCGGGTGCGGGCGATGACCACGCCGCAGCGCGACGTGACGAGAGCCCGGATCGTCCTGTTGGCCGCCGAGGGTTCCTTCGAGTTGGCTCGGCTGGCCTCCCTCGTCACGAGCGGCAATGCCCGGAGGGTGTTCCCGGGCTTGGCGCCGGGTTAGGGAGCGGTTGAACCGACAACGGCGCCCGCGGCTCGCCCCCGGAGATGCTTGGCGGTACCTGCCGCCGCTAACGCCACGACGAAGGCGGCAGGGGCCCAGACGGCGGCGGCCAAGACGGCGGCGGCACCGACTTCGACGACAATGGTCCCGATGCGCACGGGGGTCTCGAGACGACCAAAGCGGCGGTGGAACGACCGCAAGGCCTCCGACGAGCGGAGCCGTCGGGTGAGCAGGACGGTCATGCCTCGAGCCACGCCGAAGACGGTGCAGATCAGCAGCGCCGATCCCGGCTGAGCGGTGAGGATGGCCACGGCGACGGTCAGGAACACGCCGGCGGTCATGATGTAGGTCGCCAATCCGACCCCGACCTGCCAGCCGAAGCCGGCGCCGTAGAACCATGCTCGGTACTGGTCGAGCCAGCGCTCATCGACCTGGCGGCGGAACAACGGGAAGGGCACCGAGGTCAGCCCGGCGTCGCCGGCCGCCGCCACCAGAGCCAAGCCTGCGGCCAGCCCGGCGGCGAGGGCCGCGGACGGTCCGGCGGCAGCCACACCGGTGGCTAGCAGTGCCGCCGCAGCGCCGAGCGTCGCTCCTCCCCCGACGGCGCCCACGACGAACCACGCAGCCGTGCCCGCGTAGCGATGGCCGCGCCCGCTCTCGCTCAGAGGAGTGATCGTCGAGAGCATGGACAGACCGCAGGGCGACCAGGTGGAGCGGGCGGCCGCGGCGATGGCGACGACGATGCCTACGATCGTGA
>JALYVP010000037.1 GCA_030853185.1 Actinomycetota bacterium
GGTCGGTGAGGCACAGCCGGGCCAGCCACGGGCTGGCCGCGGCCACCGCCACCACGCTGGCCCGCAGAGCCGGGTCGTCACCAACCCGCCCGGCCGTCTGCGGGGCGGCCTCGGCCAGGCGCTCCAGGAAGCGGGCCACCGCCTCGGGGTCCGCGCTGTGCTCCACCTCCCCCGGGGTCACCACGGATCGATCATGCCACCGCCGGCCGGCTCCGGCCCGGGGGGCGGCGGTCAGGGGACGGGCACCAGGTCACCGGGGGCGGCGGCCACATCCTGGGCCCTGGTCCGGATCAGGGCGATCACGGCGATGATGGCGACTCCCACCACGACGGCGCCGACGACGAAGGCCACGGTGTAGCCGTGGACGGCGCCGGCCAGGCTGGATCCCACCCCGTGGGTGCGCAGGTAGGCGGCGGTGGCGGTGGCGGCCACGGTGTTGAGCACGGCCGTGCCGACGGCCCCGCCGACCTGCTGCGTGGTGTTGACCATGGCACTGGCCACCCCGGCATCGTTGTCGCTGACCCGGAACAGGGCCACGCTGCTCACCGGGACGAAGACGAGACCCAGGCCGAGGCTCATGACGATCTCACCGGGCAGGATGTGGGTGGCGAAGCTGCTGTGAACGCCGATCTGGGTGAACCACCCGAACCCGATGCCGGCCATGACCAGGCCGGTCGTCATCAGCAGGCGGGGACTGAGGCGGGTCATCAGGGAACTGGCACCCGTGGCACTGATGATGATCCCGACGGAGAACGGGAGGAAGGCGAAGCCGGTCGTGAGCGGCGAGTAGTGCAGCACGCCCTGCAGGTAGTAGGTGAGGAAGAGGAACATGCCGAACATGGCCGAGGCCGACAGGGTGGAGGCCAGGAACGCTCCGGCCCGGTTGCGCTCGGTCAGCACCCGCATGGGCAGCAGCGGGTTGGCCACCCTCGTCTCGAGGACGACAAAGCCGACCAGCAGGAGGGCGGCGACGCCGAGGAGCACCAGGGTGACGAGCGCCGACCAGCCGTCGGTGCTGGCCTTGGTCACCCCGAAGACCAGGGCGACCAGACCGACGGTGACGGTGGCGGCGCCGACCAGGTCGTAGTGGGCCTGGCCGCTCGCCCGGCTGTTCTTCACCACCCGCTGAGCAGCGATGGCCGTCAGGATGGCGATGGGCACGTTGACGAGCAGGCACCACCTCCACGACGCGTACTGGGTGAGGACCCCACCGAGGATCAGGCCGATCGCCGCCCCCCCGCCGGCGATGCCCCCGTACACGCCGAAGGCCCGAGCCCGTTCCTTGGCGTCGGTGAAGGTGACGGCCAGGAGCGAAAGGGCGGCGGGGGCCATGACGGCGGCGAAGGCGCCCTGGAGGGCCCGGGCACCGAAGAGGACGCCGGCGTTGGGGGCCAGCCCCCCGATGGCCGACGCCAGGGCAAACCCGCCGAGACCGATGAGGAACACGGGTTTGCGCCCGAGGTAGTCGGCGACGCGCCCCCCGAGGAGCAGCAACCCGCCGAACGCCAAGGTGTAGGCGGTGATGACCCACTGCCGGTTGGCGACCGAGATGTGCAGGGCGTGCTGGGCGGAGGGCAGGGCCACGTTGACGATGGAGGCGTCGACCACGATCATCAGCTGGGCGATGGCGATGACCACCAGGGCTCGCCACCGCTGGGGATCGGCGAGGTGGGCGCCGTCCGGGGCGGGGACCGCGTCGGGCTCGGCGGTGTCGATGCTCATCGTTGACGCTCCAGGGGGGGTGAGGAGGCGGTAGGTGTTGGCCGGGTGAGGAGGGGAAGGAGGATGTCGTCGGTGACGTGGTCGAGGAAGGCGTCGTCGAGGGGCTGACCACAGAGCTGGCGGACAATCATCGCCGCCGGGGCAAGTTCATCGACAAGAGCGGGGCCGTGGCGGAGTCCGGCACCCACCTCTCGGCGCGCCACCGCCCGTTCGACGATGCGGGCGGCGACCCGGTCCTTGTCCTCGAACAGTTGCTCTCGAAGCACCCGGCCCAGCTCCGGGTCGCTGCGGGCGGCCAGGGCCAGGCCGAACATCAAGTCGCCGTTCGTGCCCTCCAGCCCCGTCCGGATGTGCTCGAGAAGGGCCAGCAGGTCGGCGCGCAGGGACCCCCGGTCGGGGAGAAGGTCGGCCGCATCCTGCTCCACGCAACAGTGGACAGCTTCGACGACAAGTTCCGCCTTCCCGGGCCAACGCCGGTAGATGGTGGCCTTGGAGGCCCGGGCCCGGGCGGCGACGGCATCCATGCTCATCCGGTCGTAGCCGACCTCCGCCACCAGCTCGATGGCGGCGTCGAGGATGGCCTGGTGACGGCTCTCGTCTCGGGGCCGGCCGATCCGGCTGCTGGTTGTCGCCGGCTCGTCACGGGAAGGCATCGGAACGTCCTTGGTGCATGGTCGGTGTGTCGGAGGTCACTTACGGTACGAAACTGTTTCGTACGTGGTGAACCGTAGCCGGCCTCAGGTTGTTCCCGGATGGGATTTTCCTGGGGCCCGGGCGTGACATCGGTCATCGCCGTGGGACCGGCTCGGGGCCGGCCGGGCCTACGCTCGGGAGGGTGACCCGCCTCCGCGTGGCCCTCGGCCAGCTCAACCCCACCGTCGGTGATCTCGAGGGCAACGCTGATCGCATCATCGAGGCGCTCGGCGAGGCGGAGGCCGCCGGCGCCGATCTGGCCGTGTTCCCCGAGTTGGCCATCACCGGCTACCCGCCCGAGGATCTGTTGCTCAAGCCCGGCTTCATCGCCGGCAATCGGGCCGCCCTGGAGAAGGTGGCCGCCGCCACCGGCCGGTGCGTGGCCGTGGTCGGTTTCGTCGACGAGGCCACCGATCTCTACAACGCGGCGGCCGTGTGTGCCAACGGCGCCCTGATCGGGACCCACCACAAGGAGGTGCTGCCCAACTACGGGGTCTTCGACGAGCAGCGTTACTTCGCACCGGGCCGGGGGGCCACCCGCCTGTGGTCGGTCGGCGGTGTGCGGGTCGGGGTGTCGGTGTGCGAGGACGCCTGGAGCCCGTCGGGGCCCATCGCCGCCCAGGCGGCGGCGGGAGCCGAGCTCATGGTGAACATCAACGCGTCCCCCTACTACGCCGGGCGGGGTGGCGAGCGGGAGCGGATGCTCGCCACCCGGGCCTCCGACGCGTCCACCACCTTGGTGTACGTCAACTGCGTCGGCGGCCAGGACGAGCTGGTCTTCGACGGGACATCGATGGTGCTCGACGCCGACGGGAGCATCGTCGCCACGCTGCCCATGTTCGAGGAGACCGTCCGCGTCATCGACCTCGACGTCCGGCCCGTCTACCGCAAGCGACTCCTCGATCCCCGTGGCCGGCAGATGGCCGATCCGCTTCCGGTCACGGTGATCACCGCCGCCCCCCGCCAGGCCATCGACGCCCCCCGCCTGCGCCCGGCCCGGGCCGAGGCCCTCGGTCCCGAAGCCGAGGTCTGGAAGGCCCTGGTGACCGGGACCCGCGACTACGTGGACAAGAACGGCTTCTCCGATGTGGTCATCGGCCTGTCGGGAGGGATCGACTCGTCGATCGTCGCCACCATCGCGGTGGATGCCCTCGGCCCCGACCGGGTGCACGGGGTATCGATGCCGTCGCGGTACTCCAGCGAGGGGTCCAACACCGACGCCGCCGACCTGGCCGCCCGCCTCGGCGTCGACTACCGCACGGTGGCCATCGAGGACGCCCACGTCGCCCTGTGGGCCATGCTCGAGCCATGCCTGGACGGCGCGCCGGCGGGCCCGACCGACGAGAACCTCCAGAGCCGGATCCGGGGCGTGACCCTGATGGGCCTCTCCAACGCCTGGGGCTGGCTGGTGCTCACCACCGGCAACAAGAGCGAGGCAGCCGTCGGCTACTCGACGCTCTACGGAGACACGGCGGGCGGCTTCGCGGTGATCAAGGACGTGCCCAAGACCCTCGTGTTCCGCCTGTGCCAATGGCGCAACACCATCAGCGAGGTCATTCCCCCGATCGTCATCACCAAGCCGCCCTCAGCCGAGTTGCGGCCCGATCAGCGCGACGATCAGAGCCTCCCCCCCTACGACATCCTCGACCCCATCATCGCCGCCTACGTCACCGACGACATGACCAAGCAGGAACTGGTCGACGCCGGTTTCGACGAGGAGACGGTGGCCCGAGTCGTCCGCCTCATCGACATCGCGGAGTACAAGCGCCGCCAGACCCCGCCGGGGGTCCGGGTGACACCCAAGGCGTTCGGCCGGGACCGGCGGGTGCCGATCACCAACCGCTACCACTGAGGGCGGGCTGGCGGGGGCCGGGCGGTACGATGAACGTCCCATGCCGCCCACCGTCGACGACGCCCCGCAGCGGAGGTCCCGTGCCCGCCGGGGGGACGGCGAGCGTCTCCGAGGTGAGATCCTGGCCGCGGCCGAGGCGTTGCTGATCGCCACCAACGACGTGGCCACCCTGTCGATCCGGGCGGTCGCTTCTGCCGTCGGGGTCACCCCGCCGTCGATCTACCTGCACTTCGCCGACCGCAACGACCTGCTGTTCGCGGTGTGCGAGCGCCACGCCATCCAGCTCGAGCAGGCCATGGCCGACGCCGCCATCGGGGTGGACGATCCCCTCGAGCGGCTCCGCCTGCGGGGCCTGGCCTACCTGCACTACGGCCTGCGTCACCCCGAGCACTACCGCATCTTGATGATGAGCCGCCCCGACGACACCCCGGACCGTTTCATCGACGAACGGATGGCCGACACCGCCGGGCTCCTGCCGGTGGTCGACGACGTCAGGGCCGCCATCGAGCTGGGCTTGTTCCCCGCCCAGGACCCCCTCGACGCCGCCAAGCTGCTGTGGATGATGATCCACGGCATGGTGTCGCTGCTGATCTCCAAGCCGGACTTCCCGTTCCCGCCGCCGGAGGAGTCCTACCAGCGACTCTACGAGATGCTGGTGGCCGGCCTGGTCACGCCGGCCCGGGCCGCCCCTGCCTCATGACCCATCCGGCCTCATGACCAGTCCGGCCTCATGACCAGTCCGGCCTCATGACCAGCAACGGGCCGCTGGGTTTGATGGAGGCGGCGGAGACGATCGGGCACCACGTGTGGTTCGAGCGGCGCTGCTTCGAGATCCTCGGGTCGTGGACGGCGGAGCTGGCCGACGGGGCGATCAAGGCCATGGTCGACCGCCACGCCCAGCACTGCGCCTGGCGGGCCGGGCAGGGGTGGGATCGCCTGCCCGTGCTGTCCCAGGTCGACCGCGACGGCCTGGTCGTCGCCCCGGAGACGCCGGCGGCGGCCATGGTGGAGGCGCTCGCCCACCTGACCGCTCCCGTCGAGCGGGTTGCGGGCGCGTACCGGGTGGCGTTCCCCCGCCTGGCGGACCGCTACCGCTCGCACCTGAGCCGGACCAGCCGGCTGTCCGACGGTCCCACCATCCGCACCATGACCATGCTCCTGGCCGACCTCGAAGCGGACTGGCGGGAGGGCGAGGTCACCCTGCACGGTCTGTTGACCTCGCCCACGGAGACCCACGCCGCCGCCGACACCGTGGCCCGCCTCGAGACCATCCTGGTGGACGCGTCGCCCGCCGTCATCCGACCCGTCAGGTCCGCGTCGGTGCCCAGCGGGCAAAGCGACGCAGCGCCACCCGGATGAGCCCGCCGAACATCGGCGTGCCCACCGCGTAGACCGGACCGAGGATCGGGGCAGGGGCCTCGAGGGTCTCAATCCAGGTGAACCGGGTCCGCTCCGCACCGAGCGCCTCCATCTGGTAGACGGCCGAGCCCTGCACGAACGTGCCGGTGTGGGCCAGCACCACCCGAAACGGCGGGTCCCAGGCGGTGATCTCCATCGGGTCGACGATGGTCAGCGGCCCCCACCCGGTGCGCGCCTCGATGGTGGAGCGGTAGCCGGTGCCACCGGTGGCCCGCACCGTCGAGCCCGGCACCCACGACGCCTGGCCGGGCCAGTCGACCGCCGCCTCCCAGGTGGCCTCGATGCCCAGCGGCACCACGATCGATGCCGACACCTTGCCCATGGCGTCACCGTACCCGGACCGTCCGGCCTTGCCGTCCTGACCGTCCGGCCTTGCCGTCCTGGCCGCCGGACCGGGTCGGTAGGCTCACGGGTGGGTGGCTCCGGGCCACCAGCGGGCTGGCACGAGGAGGCGTCCGATGGCTGAGGTCAACGACTGGAACAGCAAGATCATCGAGGAGTTCCGGGCCAATGAAGGCAGGGTGGGCGGCCAGTTCGAGGGCGCGCCGATGATCCTGGTCCACCACATAGGAGCCAAGTCGGGTACGGAACGGGTGAACCCGATGATGTACCGGCCGGCCGGCGACGACTTCGCCGTGTTCGCCTCCTACGCCGGGGCCCCCACCAACCCGGACTGGTACCACAACCTTGTCGCTCACCCCTCGGTCACCGTGGAGGTCGGCACGGAGAGCCTTCCCGTCACCGCCCGGGTCACCGAGGGATCCGAGCGGGACGAGCTGTGGTCGGCGCAGAAGGCCGACTACCCCGGCTTTGCCGACTACGAAGCCAAGACCACCCGCCAGATCCCGGTGGTCGTGCTCGAGCGGGCCCGCTGAGCGGCAGTCCGCCCGATAACCTCAACGGAGAGCGGAGGTGGACGGGAATCGAACCCGCCGGACGGGGATCGCCCGTCCCACCCGCTTTGAAGGCGGGGGAGCCCACCAGGTACCCAGACACCTCCCGGCCGTGACCATCGACGATGGCCATGTTCGAGGGCCGAACCTAGCAAGGGTCCCGGCCGTCGGTCGGCCGGACGCGCCAGCCCGGACGAAACGCCCTTCGCGGTAGGGGGGCAGGCCGCTACGCTGTCCCGCCATGAAGAAGATCGTTGTCCTTGCCGCCCTCATCGGTGCGTCGCTGTTCGCGGCCAAGAAGCTGCGGGCCTGAGGCTGAGCCCCCGCTCGGGAGGGAACTTCCCCCCGGTCCGGGGGGATCAGTCTGGGGGATCAGCCGAACCGAGGCGTGTCTCTGTCGCAGGAAGCCTGCGCCAGAGTGGCGCGCCCCGTCCCCGGCCCGCGGTCGGTGGACGACCGACACCTCGTGGCCGTGGCTCGCTCAGTGAGCCGGGGCCGGCGGCCGGTGCAGGAAGTGCCACGCCGTCACCCCTCCGGAGGCGGCGGCAACGGCGGCGAGAGCGGGGACGCTCCAGCGCCGCACCCGCCGGCCGAGTGGCCCGTCGCCGGTCACCGCCTCTGGCGTCACCGCCTCTGGCGTCACCGCCTCTGGCGTTACCGCCTCTGGCGTCACCGCCTCTGGGTCGGTGGCCGGGGGAAGGCCGAGTTGCCTGAACCGGCGGGTCTCCCAACCCCGTTCCTCGGCGATGCGCCGCAGGGCCCGGTCGGGGTTGACGGCGACGGGGTGGCCCACGGCCTCGAGCATCGGCACGTCGGTGGCCGAGTCGGAGTAGGCCCAGGAGTCGGCCAGGACGACGCCGTCCCGCCGGGCGAACTCGGCCATGGCCTCAGCCTTGGCGGCCCCGTAGACATAACGGTCCATCCGGCCGGTGTAGAGGCCGTTGGCATCGACCTGGGCCTGGCTGGCGATGGCGCCGTCCACGCCCAGTCGGGCGGCGAGGGGCCCGACGACCTCCTCGGGCGCGGCGGACACCAGGTACACCCGCTGGCCGGCCCGGCGGTGGGACTCGATGGCGGTGACGGCATCGGTGAAGGCCACGGGGAGGATGACCGCGTCGAGCTCGGAAGCCACCACCCGGCGGACCAGGGCCTGATCCCAACCGGCGGTGAGCGCCAGGACGGAACGCTGCAGGCGGGCCAGCTTCTTGGCGCCCGCCCCGAAGCGGACGAAGACCAGGTGGGTCCACGCGCCGCGCACCAGGGTCCGGCGGCGCAGGAGGCCCTGGCGACGGAAGGCGGGGGCGAATGCCGCCATCGACGAGCGGGCGATGACGGTCTTGTCCACATCGAAGAATGCGGCCTGCATGCCGGTCACGGTAGCGCCCGTCCCCGCGCAGGGCTGACCGCCCACTACCGTCTGCAGGGGAAAGGCCCGAGCCCGAACCGACGGGGGATCGCAGCGAGGAGCTGATGGTGGAGAAGCTGATCGCATTCCTGAGCGGCAGCCGCACGGCGCGACGGGCGGTCACGGCCAGTGCCGTGGCGCTGCTGGTGGCTGCCGCCGGGTTGATCGGCTACCCGGCCCTGACCAACGTGCTGCACAACAGCCTGCAGGACCGCTTGAGCCAGGGTCTCGGTAGTGCCGCCAACAGGAACGCCTACGAGCGGGGGACCCTCGGTGAGGGGGCGGCCCTGACCCGGATCATGATCCCGCACATCGGCGTCGACGCCGTTGTCGTCCAAGGTGTCAGCGACAAGGCCCTCGAAGCCGGATCCGGCCACTACCCCCAGACCCCGCTGCCGTGTGCGACCGGCGACGTGGCCATCGCCGGCCATCGAACCACCTATGGCAAGCCGTTCGCCAACGTCGACCGCATCCGGCCTGGGGACCAGATCACGCTCGTGACACCGGTCGGCTCGTGCGTCTACCGGGTGTCCCGGTCTCCGTTCGTGGTGGCCTACAACGATGTCGGGGTGGTGGCCAACACCCCCGGCATCGCCACCCTGACCCTCACCGCCTGCCATCCGAAGGGGTCGGCGTCGCATCGCATGATCATCAAGGCCCAGATGGTCAGCTCGGAGTACGCGGCGTGACCAGCGGCCGGGCCCGGGTGGTGTTCGGCCTCCTGGCCGGGTGGTCTGTGGCGGTGTCGGCCGGTGCCCTGGGGATGACCGCGGTCGCGGTCGGCGCCCCGGCGGGAGGGCCGGTGGCCGGGACCACCGCCCCGGCGGTGTCGGCACCGCCGGTGGCCCCCAGCGTTGCGCTCACGCCGTGCAGCCCCCGTCGCGACGGGTCGTGCAGCCTCTCGCCCCAGACGCTGGCCGTCACCTACCCCTCGAGCAGCCCTCCTCCGGCCAGTGGCGGGGTGAACGTCACCTCGACGACCACGGGACGGCCAGCGGGCACGGGCCCGGCCCAGCCGTCGGGATTTCTGAGCACCCCCTCGGGAAGATGCACCCCGGGCGCTCACGGGACCACGTGCACCTGGCCGTGGCCTCCGGCCCTCGAGGCTCCCAGGTCGACCGTGGTCCTCAACGGCGCCTACCAGGCGGCATCGTGCACCGGCCCGGCGGCTGCCGGCTGCGGTCCCCCCTCGAACCTTTTGATCGCGGCACCCCCGGCCCCCCCGGGGGGGGCGCGGGCCTCAGGATCGTCGTCGGTGACGGTCACCTGGGCGCCGGGGGTCGAACCGGACCTGGCCGGCTACACGGTCACCCGCAACAACGTGGTGGTGTTCACCTGCAACGTCCATGCGGCCCCCCTGCCCGGCTCCGTGCCGTGTGGCTCCCCGCTGGCCTACACCGACAGCCGGGCAACCGGCGGTGCGGTCACCTACGGGATCGTCGCCCAGCGCTTTGGGCTGGACAGCAACCCGGCCCACTACCTCACCTCCCGGCCGGCAGTGGCCTCGATCACCCTGGGGGCGGCGAGCCTCGGCAAGCTTCCTCTGCTCCCGGTGATCGGCATCCCCAGCTTCCCCAAGCCGGTGGCGCCCCCGAACCCGCCGGCGACCGCCGGTTCGACGCTGGCGCCCCCCACCACCGTGGATCCCAGCTCGGGAGGATTCGAGTTCGGGCCGAAGGACCATGCCGGCGCCCTCGGACCCGTTCGCACCGTTCGGGCCGGGCCCGTCACCACCAGCGTCACGAGGCTGGCCCTGATCGCGGCCGGGTTGCTGGTCCTGGCCCTCGCCGCCCACCTCCTCTATCTGCGGGGAGCCGTGGCTCGCTACCAGGCGGCTCATGGCGGCCCCACCACCCGGGCCGTGCATCGCAGGCGCAAGGCACCGATGCGGATCCAGTGGGGCCAGTGGCCGCCGTTGATCCGTGACGAGGGCCGGCTGTCCTCACCGGGGTAAGGTGACGACATGGCCGAGGAGCTCCGCGTGGCCTACCACCAGCGCCTCGAGGAGATCGAGGGCAAGGTGATCCAGCTCTTCGCACTCGTCGCCGAAGGACTGGCGGCGGCGACCGACGCTCTCCTGTCCGGCGACCGGGAGGTGGCCAGGCTCCTGATGGAGCGTGAAGCCCTCATCGACACGCTCTACATGGATGTCGAGGACCTGGTCAACAGCCAGATGGCCCTGCAGGCGCCGGTGGCCAAAGACCTGCGGTTCCTGCTGTCGGTGCTGCGGATCGTCCCCGAGTTGGAACGCAGCCACGACCTCGTCGAGCACATCGCCCGGCGCGGAGCCCAGGGCCTCCAGGAGGAGCTGACGCCTCGCACCCGCGGCCTGGTCGAGCAGATGGGCTCGGTGGGGACCGACATGTGGCGGTGCACGGCGGACGCCTTCGCCGAGCGTGACCCGGTGGCAGCCAGCTACCTGGCCGAGCGCGACGACGAGATGGACGAGTTGCACTCCGCCCTGACCGCCGAGCTGGCCTCGGGGCGCATGGCGCTGCCGGTGGCCATGGAGATGGCCCTGGTTGCCCGTTTCTTCGAGCGCCTGGGCGACCATGCCGTCAACATCGCCCGGCGGGTCGTGTACCTGGCCGGACCGGCCGTCTCCCAGCCCGGCCGGGCCCGCCCCCATCCCGGTATCGAACCGCAACCGGCGACGCCCTAGCCGGACCACGCCGGCTCGTACCGGACGGCGGGGCGGGGACAGGGGGCGGGCCCGGCGGCCAGGCCGGCGCCGCCTCCGAACGCAGCCAGACTCAGTACGTTGTTAGGGTCCGGGAAGGTCCGGCACCCACCCCCACAGGACCCAAGGAAGGACACGTCATGGATCTCGGGTTGGAAGTTGACGACAGCCGGGCGCCGTACACCGTGCTGGCCGTCAAGGGCGAGGTGGACGTGTACACCGCGCCCCGCCTTCGCGAGAAGCTCGTCGAGTTGGCCACCGCCGGGAAGCATCAGATCATCGTCGATCTCGAAGAGGTGGACTTCCTCGATTCCACCGGTCTGGGAGTGTTGGTCGGGGGCCTCAAACGGCTCCGCAGCCACGACGGTGACCTCGGGCTGGTCTGCACCCAGAGTCGCATCCTCAAGGTCTTCGAGATCACCGGGCTGACCAAGGTGTTCTCCATCCAGGATTCGGTGGAAGCAGCGACGGCGAACTGAGCGCCGGCATCGTGGAGACGGTCCTCGAGTTGGAGATTCCGGCGCGGCCGGAGTACGTCGCCATCGTGCGGCTCGTGGTGTCGTCCCTGGCGGCCGCCCGCCGGG
Source organism: Actinomycetota bacterium (assembly GCA_030853185.1). GTDB lineage: Bacteria > Actinomycetota > Acidimicrobiia > Acidimicrobiales > Palsa-688 > JALZAH01. Next base: position 11,249 of record JALYVP010000037.1, read on the forward strand.
CTCTCGTCGATGAACGCTTGGATGACCTGAAGCTGGCCGTGTCCGAGGCGTGCACGAATGCCATGGAGGCCCACCGCAGCACGGGCGTCCAAGCCCCGGTGACCATCACGGTTGTCGAGGGACCGGAGCGACTCGAGGTGCACGTCGACGACCGGGGACCGGGATTCGACCCCAAGCGCCTGTCCGAGCATCCCCCTGTCACCGACCCCGACCGCCTCAACTTCGAGCGCGGGCTCGGCATCCCCCTGATCCGCACGCTCGTCGATGACGTCGTCTTCGTCGCCACCGGCCGCGGCACCAGCGCTCGGCTGATCCTCTTCGGTGGCCCGTCCGGGGACACCAACGACATGACCGTGGAGATCCTGCGGGCGGTCCTGTCCGAGGATGACTGACCCGTCCCCTCCCCGTGAGCGACCGCCGCTGGGTCTGACCGCTGCAGGGTTGAGGGCAGGTTCAGGGCACTGCGGTCTTGACTTTCGTCACATGAAAACTTATGGTCTCGTCCGTCGAAATCATGGATGCGGCCGTCAACAAGTCCGAACGTGAGACCCTGAAATCGATCTGGCGGCTGACGTCGCGCCCCGGCGGGGATGGGGCGGCCAGGACCGGGGATCTGGCCACCTCCCTCCGGGTGGCACCGGGAACCATCACCGCCACCGTCAAGCGGCTGGCCGACCAGGGCCTGGTGTCGCACACGCCGTACCGGGGTGTCGAGCTGACCGAGGACGGTCGCAAGCTGGCCATGACCGTGGTCCGGCGCCACCGGGTCGTCGAGCGGTTCCTGGCCGACATGCTCGGCTACAGCTGGTCCGAGGCTGACCGCTTGGCGCCGACCTTCGAGCACCAGTTGCCTCACGAGGTGGCCGAACGGCTCTTCGTCGCCCTCCACCGGCCGGCGACGTGCCCGCACGGGTTCCCCATCCCCGGCAGCGGCAGCGAGGGCCTGCCGGAGATGCCACCCCTCTACGACCTCGAAGCAGGGGACCGGGCGACCGTGGCCCTACCGGGGTCGACCGATCCCGATGTGGCCATCTTCCTCGACGGGCTCGGGCTGCGACCTGGTGTCGAGGTCGAGATACGCGAGAAGCACCCTTTCGACGGCCCGCTCGTCGTCTCCGTCGACGGGCTGGACCGCACCCTCGGGGAGAAGGTCGCCCGCCAGATCCTCGTTCGCGACATCGCCGGGCCAACCATCACCGGCGCGACCGAAGCCCCGCCGGCCCGTACTGCCGGCGAGGCGAGCACCGCCAGACGACAAGGCCTTCAGGGCCGGAAGGAGAAATCGGCATGAGCCGAGTACTGGCCTCTTCAGGTGACTACCAGGTGTTCACCCTGCACAGCACGGAGTGGGGCTGGTTGATCTTCGCCGCCGCCTGCGGGGTGGCCGCTCTCGTCACCGCCCTGTTCCTGATGCGCGGCGTGCTGGCCGCCGACGAAGGCACCCCCAGCATGATCGCCATCGCCAAGGCCATCCAGGAGGGAGCCCTGGCCTACCTGAAGCGCCAGTTCAAGACCATCGGGATCATCATCATCCCGCTGGCTGTGCTGGTCTTCGTCACCTCCACCAAGGTGCTCAACGCCACCGGCGGCACCGCCCTCGGCTTCGTCCCCTCCGGGATCTTCCGGACCTTGGCGTTCGTCGTCGGGGCCACCCTCTCGGGGCTCACCGGCTTCATCGGCATGAGCACCGCGGTGCGAGGCAACGTGCGCACCGCGGCGGCCGCCCGGAGCGGCTCGCTGGCCGACGCCCTGCGGGTCGCCTTCCGCACCGGGGGCGTCACCGGCATGTTCGTCGTCGGCTTCGGCCTCCTCGGTGCCACCGTCATCGTCATGCTGGCCCAGAACACGGCCACCGCCATCCTCATCGGATTCGGTTTCGGCTGCTCGCTCCTGGCCCTGTTCATGCGCGTCGGCGGCGGCATCTTTACCAAGGCGGCCGACGTGGGCGCCGACCTGGTCGGCAAGGTGGAAGCCGGGATCCCCGAGGACGACCCCCGCAACGCGGCGACCATCGCCGACAACGTGGGCGACAACGTCGGCGACTGCGCCGGCATGGCCGCCGACCTGTTCGAGTCCTACGCCGTCATCCTCGTCGCCACCCTGCTGCTGGCCCACAGCGCCTTCACCTCCATCGGCAAGAACCCCGCCGAAGGCGTCGTCTTCTCGCTCATCGTCCCCGCCATCGGGATCCTGGCGTCGATCATCGGCGTGCTCTCCGTCAAGGCCCGGCCCAAGGACAAGACGGCCATGGCTCCCATCAACCGGGGGTTCCTGTTGGCGGCCGTGCTGACCATCGTGGGGACATTCCTGGTGGCCGAGTTCTACGTTCACGACCTCAAGATCTTCTTCGCCGTGGTCACCGGGGTGGTCCTGGGCCAGGTGGCCAGCCGCATCACCGAGTACTACACCTCGACGGAGACATCGCCGGTCCGCGACATCGCCGAGTCGGCCCGGACCGGCCCGGCCACCACGGTCCTGTCCGGCATCAGCTCCGGCCTGGAGTCGTCGGTACCGGCCATCATCGCCATCGTCATCGCCATCGCCGTGTCGATCGCCCTGGGCAACGGCAACATCGAGTTCTCGCTCTACCTGGTCGCCCTCTCCGGTCTCGGCCTGCTGGCCACCACCGGCGTGGTGGTCTCCGAGGACAGCTTCGGGCCCGTCTCCGACAACGCCGCCGGCATCGCCGAGATGACCGGTGAGTTCGAGGGCGAGCCGGAGCGCATCATGGTCAGCCTCGATGCGGTGGGCAACACCACCAAGGCCATCACCAAGGGCTTCGCCATCGGTTCGGCCGTCATCGCCGCCGTGGCCCTCTTCGCCAGCTACGTCCAGACCATCGCCGGCCAGCGCGACGTGCATGCGGTGGGCAACGCCCTGTACACCTCGACGGCGCAGACGGTCGTCAACGTGGCCAACCCCAAGACGTTCATCGGGTTGCTGATCGGCGGCTCGATCGCCTTCCTGTTCTCGTCGCTGGCCATCCGGGCGGTGGGCCGCTCCGCCGGGACCGTCGTCCAAGAGGTGCGCCGGCAGTTCCACGACCACCCCGGCATCATGGACGGGACCGAGACCCCCGAGTACGGGCGGGTCATCGACATCTGCACCGCCGCCTCCCTGCGGGAGCTGGCCACCCCGGCGCTGCTCGCCATCCTCTCACCGGTCGTCGTCGGGTTCGGCATCGGGGACCTGGCCCTCGGGGCGTTCCTGGCCGGGACCATCCTGACCGGTCAGCTCATGGCCAACTTCCTGTCCAACTCGGGCGGGGCGTGGGACAACGCCAAGAAGTACATCGAGGACGGCAACGAGGGCGGCAAGGGATCCGAGGCCCACAAGGCTGCCGTCATCGGCGACACCGTCGGTGACCCGTTCAAGGACACCGCCGGCCCCGCCCTCAACCCGCTGATCAAGGTCATGAACCTGGTCAGCCTGCTGATCCTCCCGGCCGTCATCACCCTGTCGAAGAGCACCGCCGGCGACACTGCCGCCCGCTACATCATCGCCGCCGCCGCCCTCTTGGTCATCCTGGCCGGGGTGGCATTCTCCAAGCGCAAGGTGCAGGCCATGGACAGGCCGGTCGAGGAGTCCGTCGGCGGGGGGGAGATGCCGACGGGAGCGGCGCCGGCCGGCGTCGCGGCCGCGGCCGAGGTGCCTGCCGGTGTGGCGCCGGGGGGTTTGTCGTCGGCCGGCGTGACGGCGGGAACCAGCGGCAACGGGGGTCTCGGTGACGGGACCCGGTCGCCCGCCCACCACGAGCTGGTCGTGGCCATCGACCGCTACATCGACAGCGACGGCTCGGAGGTCATCCGGGAGCAGCTCCTGGAGGTCAGATCCCGCCTCAGGGAGACCTGACTTCGCTCAGCGCCCGAACGGCGCTCAGCGCCCGAACGCCGCCCGGAGGCGTACGCCGGTCCGCTCGGCCCACACGGTGGGCCGGGCCGGCCGCCACACGATGATCATCAAGCACCACAGGAGATGGCTCACCACCGGCGCGATCAGCCCGCCCGTCCAGGTCAACAGGGCGCCCCAGCACAGGCCACCGAGCAGGGCGGCCACCACCAGGATCAGCTTTCGCTCCCACAGGTGGACAGCGCCGTAGGCGATCAGGGCGAGGGCCACCCCGGCCTGATGCTGGAGGAAGCCCCGGAAGAACAGCTCCTCGCCCGGCGCGGCAATGGCCAGAACCAGGGGCATGAACCAGACGCGGGTCCGGCCTCGGACCGAATAGAGCTCGCCCACCTCCACGGCCAGCTTGGGCAGGATGATGACCAGGGCCTGTTCGCCCACCCAGAACACGGCGTAGAGCACGGCCCCCGACACCACGCCGACGCCGAGGTCCCCGGCCCAGTGGCGCCGGTCGAAGAGGTGGCCGATCGTCGCCGGTTCGACCGCCACCGCGTAGATGCCGATGGCGGCGCCAGCCATCGCCGCCCGGGTCCAGAAGCCGTCCCGGCGCAGGACGAACATCGCTCCCCAAGCGGCGGCAGCGAGGATGACGCCGAGCACAATCTCAATAGTCACGGGAGATAGAGGATCCTAGTGAGGTGCGTGTACTTGTCAGCGGTGCGACCGGGTTCATCGGGACGGCTCTGGTGCCGGCGTTGATCGGCGAGGGCCATGATGTGGTGGCGGGGACTCGGCACCCGGATCGCTACCGGGTTGAGGGTGGGGGCGGGGGTGGGGGCAGGGTGACGGCGGTGCGCTTCGATGTGGGGGACCCCTCGAGTCTCGACGCGGCCTTGGAGGGCGCCGACGCCGCCTACTACCTGGTTCATGGGATGGCCGGCAGCGGCGATTTCGTGGCCCGGGACCGCCGGGCGGCGGAGGCGTTCGCGGCGGCGGCCAGCCGCCGCGGGGTCAGGGTGGTGTATCTGGGTGGTCTGGGTGACCGTGAGGTGAGCGCGGGGCGGTCGGCTCATCTGCGTAGCCGTCACGAGGTGGGGG
>JALYVP010000272.1 GCA_030853185.1 Actinomycetota bacterium
CCTCGCCATCGCCATCACCCAGCCACCCCACACAACCGTCTAGGTAATACGCGGCGAGAACCCAAAAACCCCCATCCACCAGGGAAAACACCGCATCACCAGGCCACAGCCAGGAAACTCCCGCTAGGGGTCTGGGTCGCGTCCTTCTTGTTCCTCGGCCGTTCCTTCGGCTTCGCGGCCGCAGACCGAGGCCTCAAGCGTCGGGGCCCCTACGCCATCGTCCGCCATCCCCTCTACGCTTCCTACGTCCTCCTTCAGCTCGGCTACGTGCTGCAGAGCATCTCGGTCCGGAACGTGCTCGTGATGGTGTTCGTCTGCAGCTGCGACGTGGGTCGGGCACTGGCAGAGGAGCGTCTGCTCGCCACGAGCACGACCTACGACGACTACCGCAAGAAGGTTCGCTGGAGGCTGATACCGGGTCTCTGGTAAACGGGCTTGTATCTATAGGAGGGTCCGCTCAGCTCGGGCGGTCGCCACGTAGGGTGCCCTCGGAAGGGACCCTGGCGGTGAGCGGTTTCGGCTGAGCTTCTGGCGGTCGTGGTTGCTGCTGGGGGCGAGCATCGGATGACTCACAAGCATGGGCTGCCTACGTGGCGGCTGGTTGTGGCGTCGGGTGGGAAACGGCGGTGGCCGAGCCGACGTCTATGATGTGGTTGCCGTTGCCCTTGCCGGGACCAGCCTCGCCTTGGTCGGCAACCGTCACTCGGCGCACACGCTAACCATCTCCCGTCCCGCTCTTCTGGGGTCAGCAGCTGCCTTCGACGCATAGCTTCTTTTCACTGGCGCACCGGCGGAGGAAATCAGCTCGAGGCCCAATCCGCTCGGGGGTGTCAACTCGTATCATTGGGTGTGCGTCGCATTGGACTTCCCGTCGATCGTCTCCCGGACGAGACTCTTCTGGCCGGTCTCGGTCAAGGCGACGACGAGATCACGATCGCCTTTGTCCGCCGGTTCCAACGTCACGTGTACGGCGTCGCCTTCTCCGTGATCGGCGACGCCCGGCTGGCTGAGGACGTCGCCCAACAGGCCTTCGAGCGAGCGTGGCGTAATGCCAACAGCTACGACCCCCGCCGCGGCTCGGTCGGCACCTGGCTCAGAACCATGACCCGCAACCTGGCCATCGATAACTCGCGGGTCCGCCGGCCGGCGCCGGTCGACTCCGACGAGCTGCTCTTGCAACTGTCGGCGAGCGCCGAAGGACCAGAGCGCGCCGTCCTCGCCGGCGAGTCGGCAGAGGAGCTGCGCGCCGCGCTAAAGCAGCTCCCGCCCGAGCAGGCCCGTGCGGTTGTCCTCGCCGGGATCGTCGGCCTCTCCGCCAACCAGGTTGCCGAGTCCGAAGGCATCCCGCTGGGTACCGCCAAGACAAGGATCCGAACCGCGATGCACCGTCTACGTGCCACACTCGTCAACGAAAACACCGACCATGACTGAACCGACCTGCGAAGAGTTCAATGACCTGGCGGCCGAGCTCGCCCTCGGCATCCTGGACGGCCGCGACCGTGCCGAGGCCATCGCCCACCTCGAACGCTGCCCCAACTGCCATCAGGAGCTCCTCTTGATGGGCGACCTCGCCGACCGGATCGTCGCGCTCACCCCCAGCGCCGAACCCCCGGCCGGCTTCGAGACCCGCGTCCTCGCCGCCCTCGCCCCCCAGGCCACCCGAACCAAGCCATACGCACGCCGACCTGGGGGCATGATCCTCGCCACCGCCGCCGCGGCGGTAGCCGCCGTCGCCATCGGCGTGGGCGGCTGGGCGATCGGCCACACCACCAACCAAACCGCCAACCATTCCGGCGTCGTAACCGCCGCCTTCGTCAGCAACGGCGAACGCGTCGGCCAACTGGTCGAATCGGACAGCTCTCCCCCGTGGGTGTACATGACCGTCGACACCGGTATCGGCGACAAGAGCGTCATCTGTGAGCTACGCCAGAGCGACGGCAGGATCATTAGGCTCGGGTCGTTCCAGCTCAAGGACGGCTACGGCGAGTGGGGTGCCCCCCTCCCCACCACCGCGAAACACGTCACCGGGGCGACACTGGTCAACTCGCACGGCCTCACCGTCGCCACCGCCACGTTCACCTGAGAGGCCACCCTTACCCCCGCCGTCGGGTGGCCTCTCAGGGATTCTCAGAGGGGATGATGGACGCTGATCTTGGGCGAAGACTGCTACGGCGACGACCCGGCCGGTGGGCATCGCACAGCGGGGCGGTGGATGGCCGAGCTGGGCCGGGCCGGTTGGGTGGACCGCCAGAACCGTTTCGTCGCCGAGGGCGAAAAGGTGCGGGGCACGTCGAATCTGTGGGCGGTTCACCATCCCCGCCCCTACGCCAAGAGGCGGTCGCGGTGGAGGATGCCGCCCGGGCCGAACAGGGCCGTTAGGCCCGCAGCTCGGGCAAGGGCCGGCCCACTCCCAAAGGTCGGTCCCGTCGTATCGGGACCAGGACCTGCGGCGCAGTTCGCCTGCCCGCCTTTGGTAGGGGCGGCGGTTCGTGGAGCTCTCTGACGGCCGTGTGACCGCCTGTGGCGCCTGTGGTGCCACAGGCCATCGGGTTAGGCCCCGTACTCCTGAGCGCGTCCCAGCCGCAAACTAGAGGGGTCAGCTTTGGGCCGGCGTTGACAGAAGCGGAATCGGGCGCGACGGGCCCCGGCTGTGACAACCGAGCGACGAGTGGCGGCCAGTCGTGCCGACTCAACGGGCGTGCCCGGATAGCTCCCCCGGGGTTTTTCTCGGGCGGGGCATACGGGAATGAGCGGCAGGCTCAGAAGGTCGAGCAGGTGAGCCCGACGGAGAATCGGCTTCTGAGCCCGACGGAGAATCGGCTTCTGAGCCCGACGGAGAATCGGTCAGCGGTCATCGCAGCAGGGCTGGGGAAAGCGTGTCGAGCCATTCGAGCACGGCGCGCTCATAGTGGATGCCGAAGGACAGCACAGCGGCGAGATGGGGATCGGCCAATTCGCCGGTGGTCTGGTAACGGGCGAGACGCTCGGCGTGCATCTGGCGGTGCTCGACGAGCATGGCCCGCTCTTGATCGGGGTCGAGCCAGCGCCCGAAGGACAGCGTGAGCAAGAGGGGGAAACGGATGTGCTCGGGAGGCGCTGGCGTTGCGAGCCACGCGAGGAAGGCTTTGTGACCGGCGGAGGTCAACCGGTATGGGCGGGCCGAGCGGGGACCGACCCCGGCGCTCTCGATCAGATCCCGCTCGCAGAGGGCGGCAAGCTCTCGGTACAGCTGACTGCGGGTGATCGACCAGAAATCCCCGATCAGCTCCTCGGCCGTCCTGGCCAGCCCGTAGCCGGTCTGCTCACCGTCCTCCAGGAAGCCGAGTATCGAGGCGGCGGTCGGGTTGATCTTGGGCGCTACCACTTGACAGTCCACTGTGGACTATACAGACTCGGCACAGTCCACAGTGTCACGTGAGGAGCGTCCGGTGCGGGACACATTGCTTGCCATCCACATTCTCTGCGGGACCGCCGGCCTGGCCCTCGGCCCGGTGGCCATGGCCGCCCCCAAGCGTCACGGTCGCCACACCACCGCTGGGATTGGCTACCAAGCCGCCACCGCAGGGCTGTGCGTCACTGCCATCGGTCTGGTCACCCTCAAACCGTCGCTGTGGTGGCTGGGCCTGATAGCGCTGGGGACGGAGGCGGCTGCGGCCGGGGGCTGGGTCATCCAACGCCGTCGACCACCGGGATGGCTACCTTGGCACGTGTCGCTGATGTGCGGATCCTATGTGTCGTTCGTGACGGCCTTCCTGGTCGTCAACACCAGCGGAATCCCCGCAGCCTGGATCGCCCCGACCGTCATCGGGACGCCCCTAATCGCCCTGGCCGCTCGGCGAGCCGCTCGGAACTCATCACGACCGGTCTCATCAGCCAGGCCATGACCGCGGTGACGTGACGTGTCGGGACATGACAAGCCGGTCGTGAATGCGCCGGCCGCCGTGCTAGTGTCCTCCGCCGTTAATTCGTTATAGAAGTCGTCCGAGTTTTTCGAGGATCTGGGTGGCGGTCTTGGTCCAGATGAACGGCCTGGGGTTCTCGTTCCAGGTTTGGATCCAGGCCCGAATGTCGGCCTCGAGAGCCTGTATCGAACGGTGGTCGGAGCGCTGCAGGAGGTCGGCGGTGATGTAGGCGAAGAACCGCTCGACCTGGTTGATCCAGCTGGAGTAGGTCGGCGTGTAGTGGACATGGAACCGAGGATGCTTCTCCAGCCAGGTCTGCACCGCCGGGGATTTGTGGGTGCCGTAGTTGTCACAGACCAAGTGGATGTCCAAGTCGCCCGGGACCTGAGCATCGATCTTTGTCAGGAACTTCTTGAACTCGATGCTGCGGTGACGTCGGTGCAAGCTTGCGATCACCGACCCGTCCGTAGTGTTGAACGCCGCGAACAAACTGGTCGTGCCGTGCCGGAGATAGTCGTGCGTCCGCTTCTCGGGCATGTAGGGCATCATCGGGAACGCCGGCTGGGACCGGGCCAACGCTTGGACCTGGCCCTTCTCGTCGACGCAGTAGACCACCGCACCATGGGGCGGGTTGAGGTACAACCCAATCACGTCATAGGCCTTGTCCACGAACAGCGGGTCGTTCGACAACTTGAACCCGTCGCTGCGGTGCGGCTTGAGCTCGAACGCTTTCCAGATACGCCCGATCG
>JALYVP010000273.1 GCA_030853185.1 Actinomycetota bacterium
CTTTTATTGGGGTGGTGTGGAGCCTCCGGCACACGCGAGTGAGGGCCTGGATGCCCCGTGGCGGACGGGGTTTCTTGGGTTGATCGTCACACCCTGAACGTATGTTCGGCCAGCATGGAGTTCTGGGCGCAACGGACGGTCTCTCCGGTGGATGGCAGGCAGGGTTGGACGGTGGTCGACGACTGCTATGTCGAGCACGTCCGGGTGGGCGAGTACCTGCGGGTGCTGGTGGACGCAGAGGGCCGGTCTGTGGGCACAGCCCGGGTCTATGCCGGGCGCCTGGCGTTGTGGTTGACGTGGGCGTCGAGCACGGGGACCGACGAGGTGTCGCCGAGCGTTGATTCTCTGGCCGTGTTCGCCCGGTGGTTGGAGCGGACGCCGTCGCGCAAGCATCGACGGGGGCGAGAGCGGCGACGGGCACCGGACCCGGGCATGGTGTCGCTGGTCCCGACCCGTTCGCCTTCCACTGTGGACGGCATCGTCATCGCGGTGGTCGAGCTCGCCCGGTTCGGGGCGTCACGAGGATGGGCCGATCCTGGCGGGGCCCGGGCGTTGAGCGAGAAGACCGAGTTGCGCTTCGTGCCGAGCCGCTGGGACCGCGGAGAGCGGACGGGGCGGCCGGTGGTGGAGCGGAGAAGGGTGCGCCGCCGGCGGGTGGAGCGCCCCCCGGCCACCCTCACCGCCGCTGAGGTGGGCGCGTTGGTCGACTCGTGCGCCAATGTCAGGGACCGTTTCGTCGTCGAGTTGCTCTACGCCACCGGGCTGAGGGTGGCGGAGTGCATGGGGCTGCACCTGTCGGACCTGCACCTGGTGCCTTCCTCGGCCCACCTGGGCTGCAAGGTGGGCGGCCCGCATCTACACGTGGTCCGCCGGGAGGACAACGAGAACGGCGCGCTGGCCAAGTCCTTCTATCCCCGCGTGGTGCCGGTGACCACCGATCTGGTGCTCTGCCATGACGCTTATAGAGCCGAGCGCGACATGGTCCCCGAAGCCGAGGAGAGCGACTACCTGTTCGTCAACCTCTATCGGCGCCCGCTCGGCCGGGCCATGTCGGTCGGCGCGGTCGAGGAGCTGTTCGTCCGTCTGTCCGCCCGTGCCGGCTTCGTCGCCCGGCCCCACATGCTGCGCCACTCCTTCGCCTCGGAGGTGGCGATCGCGACCAAGGACCCGGCGCTGGTGAAGGAGCTTCTGGGTCACGCGTCGGTCTCCTCGACCGACGTGTATCTGCACGCACGCTGGGATGACATGCGCGCCGCGGTGGACGGCCGGGGTTCGGGCGTTCCCCGATGAGCCGGCGAGGCGCCAACCTGGCTGTGGTCGCCACCGAGGCTCCGCCCTGCCTGCCCGATTGGCGAGAGGAGCGCATGCGTTCCCTTGTCGACACGGTGGGCCTGGGCGACGAGTGGGACCCCGCCCGGTTGCTGGTGGTTCCCCACCCCGGCGGCCTGCTCTGCCCGCACGAAGTGTGCCGAGCCGATGGCTGCGAGAGCCTCGTGGACGGCGCCGCCACCGTGTGCCGGGCCCACCGCAACCAGATGGCCGCTTCCGGCACCACCGATCTCGATGCTTGGCTGGCCGGTGGCGACGCCCGCCCGGCACAGCACCGCTACCTGGCCGAGGAGCCCTGCGTGGTCGCCGGTGACGACGGGAAGCGCTGCGGGCGCCGGGCCATGGGGGCCGACAGCTTGTGCCACGCCCACGCCACGCAGCGGGTGAAGCAGGCTCGGGCCGGCGGACGTCTCGAGACCTTCCTGGCCGAGGCTCGCCCCCTCGGCTCTCTCGGCCCGTGCGCCGTGACGTGCTGCTACTTGGAGGCGGCATACGTGGCGACGGGCCTGTGCGAGCTGCACTACGAGGCCTGGTCCCGCCAGAACCGACCGGCGGGCAAACGGTTCGAGGCGTTCTGCTCGGCCGCCGCCCAGCCGGCCAACGCACGGGTGCTCAGCCTGCGGGGACTGCCCACGCTGGTGCGCCTCGAGCTGCTCTACGCCATCGGCTGCCGGCGCCACGAGCAGGTCCGGACCAAGGCGGCCGACATGCGCCCCTACGTGAACCGCCTTCGCGCCGAGATGGTCGCGTCGCTCACCGAGCTCCACCCCGCCCGGCTCGACCCGACCGGGAAGGCCGGTTCTGGCCGCTTCCCCCGCTTCTGCTTTGACCGGGTGCGCCTCGCCTACGCCGATCCCGAGACCGAGCGGGACGGCGACATCTGGGACCTGCGGGTCTTCGGCCGCTCCGGGCACCTCGACTTCTCTGCCATCCGCCAGGACTGGCTGCGGGAGGCGACCAAGTCGTGGGCGGCGGCGGGCTTGGCCGGGGTGACGGCCCGCTCCGCCGTGTCGACCATCCAGCACCAGGTGCACTCGGTGACACTGCTGTCCGCGGTGCTCGCCTCCGGACCCGGCGGCGGCCACGACCCAAAGGGATTGGGCCGGGCTGACATCGAGCGTTTCCTCACCCGGGCGCACTCGTTCACCACCGCGTCGACTGGCCGCCCTCACAGCCCATACCGCGTCGCCGGGCTCATCGCCGACTGCGCCCTGGTGCTGCGCGAGTCCAAAGAGATGGGCCTGCTCGACGCCGTGGCGCCCACCTTCTCCATCCGCCGAGCGGAACGAGGCCACAGCGTGGGAGACCGGGACACAGGCCGGGCGCTGCCTCCCCACGTCGTCGCTGTCCTCGACGCCAACGTGGCGCTGTTGGCCGAGGCCCCCGGCTCGGCCAGCGGGCCGGCGCACCGCAACCTGGGAGTCCTCGGGGAGCGGGCCGGGGAGATGGCCGTGCTGGTCTACGAGCTGTTGAAAGGCACCGGCCGGCGCGCCGGGGAGATCGCCACCTTGCACCTCGACTGCCTGGACCTCGACGAGACAGGCAAGGCGGTCCTCGTCTACGACAACCACAAGGCCGGCCGGCTGGGCCGGCGTCTCCCCCTGGCCGACACCGCCCTCGTCGCCCGGATCCAAAACCAGCAGGCGTGGGTGTCCGAGCGCTTCGCCCCCACCCCGGCCACGTCACTGTGGCTGTTGCCGCGGGCCATGAAGAACGCCGACGGAACCGCCCACATCACTGCCCAGAAGATTGCCAAGTGGATGAAGGCCTGGGTGAGCGCCATACCCACCATAGAAGCGGGCACCCTCGACGACCACGGCCTTCCGGTCCCGTTCGATCGGAAGGCAATCCACCCCCACGCTTTTCGCCACACCTACGCCCAGACCCTCGCCGACCAAGGCGTCGCCCCCTCGGTGCTGCGCGATCTGATGGACCATTCTTCATTGAGCGCCACGCTCGGCTACTTCAAGGTCGGCGAGACCAAGAAGCGGGCGGCCATGGAACTGCTGGCCCGCCACACCATCGACAACCGGGGCACCGCTCGCCCCGCCCCGGCCTCTAGCCCTGCCCGCCTGCGCGAGGAGCTGTCGTGGGTGGCGGTGCCCATGGGCAAATGCGCCGAGCCCACCAACGTGCGCTCCGGGGGAGGCGCCTGCCCCATTCGCTACCAGTGCGCGGCGTGCCCTCACTTCGAGTCCGACCCGTCCTACCTGCCCGAGCTGGCCGGCTACGCCGACGACCTGCGCCGGGAACGAGAGGCGATGCTTGCGGTCGGCGCCACCCCCTGGGCCGTCGAGGCCGTCACCCGCCAGCTCGACGCCATCGTCGGCCACGTCCGAGTCCACCAAGCAACGCTGGCCGAGCTACCCGTCGACCGGCGCGACGAGATCGAGCAGGCTTCGATCACCCTGCGCAAGGCGCGCCAGTCCGTTCCCGTCGCGTTCGGCCGGAGACAAAACGAGGCCGACCATGGCTGACCACGACAGCGGCTCCGCCCTGCGTCGCACCCGCCAGCGCGACAGCGAGACCAAACGCCGCCGCGCCGCCGCCGTCGTCGAAGACATGGACCGCTCCGGTGAGCCGATCAGCTTCCCCGCCGTGGCCCGCCGCGCCAAGGTGTCGGTCACACTGCTCTACGCCCACCCCGACCTGGCCGGGCGGATCGCCACCGCCCGCGACCGCCAAGCACAAGCCGGCCGGGACCGGGCGTGGCGTCTCCCCGCCCGGTCCCTCGTCACCGAAGCCAGCCTGCGAGCCGACCTGACCAACGCCAAAGAACAGATCCGCCGGCTCCACGAAGAGCTGAGGGTGCTGCGAGGCCGCCTTGCCCGCGACCTCGGCGCCGAGGCCGACATCGCCCGCGGCCAGCCGATCAGCCCCCTGCTCGACCAGCTCGAGAAACGCGCAGAAGCGCTCGAAGCCGACAATCACACGCTGCGAAGCCGGGTGACCCAGCTCGAAGACGAAGGCCGCGAGCTCGCCGACACCCTCGAAGCCGCCCGAGCCATGAACCGCGAGCTGATCGGCGAGATCAACCGGCCGTCACCGGCCCCAGGCCGCCGCCGATCCACTCCCCCAACCAGCTCCCGCCCCCGCCGGCTACGCGACAACCCATCTCAGTGAGCTACGTCCGCCACAGCAAAAACCGCCCCCCACCAGCATGTTTCCCCGCTACCCCAAAAAAACGCTGCAGGTCGTCCGGTCCCGGCCGACAGGCAGCGGACCGTCGCAGAGCAGGCAGCGTGCCGTTACGGAAACGTTACGCGACGGCATTGTGGGTCTGCTCGTAGTGCTGTTCCCACT
>JALYVP010000274.1 GCA_030853185.1 Actinomycetota bacterium
GGATCGTGCTGGGCCGGTAGTCAGGGAGCCTGTCGCGTCGCCGGGCAGGGCGGGTGAGCCGTCTGAGGGTGCCGTGGGCGTCGGGTGCCGTTCCGGCGAGGAAGGTTCGCAGCTTGCGGATGTTCGCCGAGACGACGAGGAGGGTGGTGAACAGGTACTGGGCGGTGTAGCCGCGGATGCGGCGCCTACCGGGTTGGTCGAGGGCCTCCCGGTTGGCGTCCTTTATGTAGCCGTTGTACCCCTCGATGGTGTTGCGGGCGGTGGCGTACATGGCTTGCCATTCGGGGCTGCCGTAAGGGAGGGCCTGGCCGTATTTGGCTCCGGCGGTCGGCGGGAAGCTCACCGATGACTGGTTGGTGCAGATCCGGTCGGGGTGGGCGGGGACCACGGGGATACGGGTCCGTCCCGATGTCTTTCCCTTCGACGGCTTGAGCGGGCAGGTGACGGTCGCGGAGACCCCGGCGGCGGGGCAGGCCATGGGTGTGTGCCCGTCGGCGTCGGGGCGCTCCTTGGCCCGGATGGCATACTTGGGGCGCTGGGCGATCCTCTGCTGCCAGGTCTCGTGGTCGATGGTCTTGGCCCGGTAGTCGATGGTGGCGTCGATGAGCGGCTGGGGCATGGCCGGGCAGTACCAGGTCCCCTCGACCTGGATGGCCCCGGCGTGCTGGTCCTTGATGCCGAGCTGGTCGATTTTGTAGTCGAATACGAGTTTGTAGCCGAGGGCTCGCAGCGGCAGTTGAAGGTTCTCTGGCTTACTGTTTGGGAAGTAGGCCCGGTCAGCGATGGCGAGGCCGACCGGATGGTGCCGATCGTCGATCGAGGCAAATGACCGGGCGCCGTGACCAGAAACATCGCGTCCGGGTTTCCCGAGTCCGATGGACGCGACGAGGTACGGGAACTCGGCAGCGCCGGACGGGTCGTTGGTGGACATGACAGACAGCGTGGCTTCCCAGCCCCAAATCGCCTTGCGGTACTGCTTGCCTCGGTCGTCGCCGGGATCGCGGTGGTCGCCCTCCCGGACGTACCAGTCAGCATCAGGCTCGATGCCCATCAGATCGGACTTGTCAGGTTTCGGGTTGCCTCGTTTGCCGAACGCGGCAACCGGGGTGGCGTCAATGCACATATT
Organism: Actinomycetota bacterium; assembly: GCA_030853185.1. GTDB lineage: Bacteria > Actinomycetota > Acidimicrobiia > Acidimicrobiales > Palsa-688 > JALZAH01. Next base: position 1,127 of record JALYVP010000274.1, read on the forward strand.
TCCTTTCCAGTTTCTTCGTATGTTGCGGGGGATCATGCGGAGGGTGGCTTCGAGAAGTTCGTTGCACACCCAGTCGAGGTGCTCTTGCTTGCGGGCGGACTCGGCCGGGTCACGGGAGGCGAGGACATCTGCCCACTCGGCCCTGGTCAGCAGCCGGTTGCGCGTCCCTTTCGCGGGGAACGGGTCGATCACGTCGAGCAGGGAATGGATGGTCCGCCACGCCCGGTCGTACCAGTCCTTCTCGCCGGTCTCGGCCGGGTCGATACCCAACAGGGCCTTCGCCTTGTCGCTGAGACGATGAGTGATGGTTTCGGCCATCCGGGTGACCAGCAAGGGCGAGTGCTCCAAGGCGAGCAGGACGAACAGCACGAGAACAGCCCGGTCGTCGAGGTGGGCTGGTCGCCCGCCGCGCCCCTTGTCCGTGTGATCTTCGGCTCGCCACTCGGCCAGCCGGGCGCAGATGTCGGTGCTTTCGATCAAGGTGGCCGCCGCCTCGACCTGATGGTCGGGGATCAGGTCGCCGCGGACGGAGCCGTTGCCGAGCGCGCCGGAGCAGACGAGGCGGGCCAGGGCCTCGTCGGTTGCCTCCCGGGCGTCGGCAACCACGCTCACTCCGTGGAGCCGCCATGGAGTTGGCCACGCAACGCCCGGCGGGCGTCGGCAGGGTCGATGCCGGGAACGAACCGCAGATAGCGGGTCAGCGCTTCGAGAGAATCCACCCCAGCGGCGGCCATGAGGGGAACGACCGGGGTCCGGGCGGCGAGATGGCCGACGATCCAGGTCGCCCGGAGTCGCCGCACCGACGGCTTGATGCCAACACCGGCCGAGCGGGTCATAAAACTGGAGACGAAGTTCTTGTTGGGACTGGTCCGTTGCTGTCTGAACAACGGTCGGTCCGCCGGTATGACAGCGGCGGCCTCGATGATCGGCTGCTCCCAGGCGGCCAGGACCGGAACGAGGCGTGCACGCCGTCCGGGGACGGCGAGCAGTACCCCGGCGTCATCGACGGTGACCATCCCCGCGGTCAGCCAGGCGATGTCCTCGACCGCAAGCCCGGCTCCGGCCCCGAGGGCCAGGAGGGTGGCGGCGTCCTGCCGAGCGGTTGGCGTGGTCTGGCCGTTGGCCCAGGAGCGCAGGGCAACAAGTTCCGAGGTCGAGTGAGGGCGAACAGGGTCCGATGCTGGAAGAGGCGTCAACCGGGCCGGGGAGCCCTCCGGGCCGAGCAGGGTCTCGGACATGCGGAGCAGTTGGGAGCGGCGGTTGCCCCTCGACGCCGGACTGAGGGTCGGGCAGCCGTACAAGATGAATTCTTCGATCACGTTGCGGTCAAGGAGAATCTCCCGGTCGAGGGCCAGCCCGGCGGTCTGCCAGCACCACAGCACGTGCCCGGAGGCGGAGGAGAGCAAGGCGGCAGCGGTATAGACGGTGGCGGGCTGGGCGTCGACGACCGCGGCCCGCACAAAGTCTTCGATGACGGCCCAGTACCTCTCGGGCATGTTGGGGGTGAACTCTCGGAGTACAGAGTTAGCGTGAATCCAACCGGTGGGGATGACAGGCGTGTAGTTTGAGTGGTGGTGGTCGTCAGGGGTTCGGGCGGAGCCGGCCGACTGGGTGTCCACCATGGCTACTTCCCCGTTTGTTCGTCGAGGCTCCAAGGAGCTGTCCGGTTCTGAGATCGACCGGCTGGTCGATCAGAACGGTCGTCTGTGCGCCGAGGTGGCGGTGTTGAGGGGCGAGCTGGTTGGCGCCCGGGCTGAGGTGGCGGCCAAGGAGGAAGAGGTTGGGCGGCTCAAGGCCGAGGCGGCGGGGTTGCGGGTGAAGTTGGAGGAGGCCCGCCGGGCCGCCAAGCGTCAGGCGGCGCCGTTCTCGAAGGGTGGGCGCAAGCCAGACGGTGAGCGTAAGCGCCCGGGACGCAAGCCGGGTTCGGGCTACGGGACCAAGGCCCGTCGCGATCCCCCGTCCGATCCTGACATCGAGATCGGTGTGGGCTTGCCGGATGCGTGCCCGCATTGCGGTTCTGGCTTGGGAGACATCGACCCGCAACGGTGGGTTGAGCAGTTCCAAGACGAGCTGGTGACCGCCATCGTGCGACGCAAGTACGTGATCGCCTTGGGTTGCTGTCCGAGCTGTGACCGTCCGGTGCGGGGCCGCCATCGCGATCAGACCTCCGACGCCACCGGCGCGGCGGGGACCATGTTGGGTCCCCGGGCGTTGGCGTTGGCCGCCTGGTTGCGTTACGGCACGGGGATGTCGGCGACCAAGGTCGCCGCGCTGTTCGCCGAGCTGGGCTTGGAGGTGACCCCGGGGGGGATCACCTTGGCCCTCGAGCGGGTGGCCGGCGACGCCACCGGCACCTATGAGGCGTTGAAGAAGGCGTTGCGGGCGTCGCCGGTCGTCTCCCCCGATGAGACGGGCTGGCGCGTCGATGCCGAGCGGGGCTGGCTGTGGGTCTTCGTCGGCGACACCGTGACGGTCTATGACATCGCGGTGGGCGCCGGCGCACGCGGTTTCGGCGTTGCCGAGGCCATGTTGGGAGCCGATTTCGACGGGACCCTGTGCCGGGACGGCTGGCCCCCCTACCGCCAGTTCACCCACGCCACCCATCAGACATGCCTGGCTCACCTCTATAGGAGAGCAGGCGAGATGATCACCGACGGCCCCGGCGGCGCCGCCCGCATCCCCCATGCCCTGCGCCGCCTCCTCGACGACGCCTTGGCGCTTCGGGCACGGCGCGACGCCGCCCAGATCGGCGGTGCCGCCCTCGACGACGCCATCGCCGCCCTCGAAGCCCGAGCCGACAAGCTGATCGCCGCCCGGGTGACCAACGACGCCAACCGGCGCCTCCTCGCCCACCTGGGGAAAGAACGCCACGCCCTGTTCAGCTTCTTGAAAGCAGACGGCGTGCCGGCCACCAACCACAACGCCGAGCGGGGCATCCGCCCCCTGGTGTGTGCCCGCAAGAACTGGGGTGGCAACAAGACCGACACCGGGGCACACGCCACCAAAGTCATCGGCAGCGTCCTGCGAACCGCCACCCAGCAAGAGGCCAACCCGATCGACGTGCTCGTCGACATCGCCACCAGCGACGGGGCTTGCTGCGGCCTCGACCTCAAAAGCCGACACGGACCATGAACGACAACGACCCCACCACCCGCTACCGGATCACCGTCACCGACGTCCAACCCGACGGGACCACCAGCGAACGCATCGACGGCGTCTGCGACGCGTTCGTCCTCGCCATCACCGCCGACCCCAACGGTGAACTACGCATCCTCACCGACCACCACGGACCCCTCCACCATCGGCGCACCGCGCTCAAGAGCCTGACCGCCCACATCGACGCCACCAACGGACTCCAGCGCTAACTCAGTACTGTCGATGATCCTGAACTTCCGTGACGAGTTGCCGTAACGGAAATACGCCGTCCATCCCCGCAGAACACGGTTCAAGTTGGCAGCGACCACCTCCAGCGGGACGCCCGCGAATCGGCGGTCCGTG
>JALYVP010000275.1 GCA_030853185.1 Actinomycetota bacterium
GGCGGCGGGTGGGGAGCGGCTGGCGGGGCAGCGGGCGGTGCCGGGGAGGACGGCGGCGGGGAGGACGAGGACTCGGCGCTCACAGAGCCGACCTTACCGGCACCATGGAGCCGGTAAGGTGCCGGGGCCCTGGCCGGCACCCGGCGCGCTCGTCGTTGACCTCAGCCCGGGTGGCGCCCCCGCGCCGCCCGACCCGCCGGGATGGCCGGTGGGCTGACACTGACGTTGATGTCGTGGGCCGCCGGGGGCTCGAACCCCGAACTCGATGCTTAAAAGGCACCTACTCTGCCAGTTGAGTTAGCGGCCCGTTGGGCGAGGTTACCGATTCTGACGACCGGCGTCCGCCGAGTGCCGGGCCGGCCCCCGCCGAGGGCCGAGGGCCGGGCAGCCGCCGGACACGGCCGCCCCGCCGAGGCAACGCTACGCCGCCGATGCGGCCGTCGATCCTCCGCCGAACAGGAAGCCGCTGATGAGCCGCTGAGCCGACGGGGTGGTACCGCCGCCGACCGGCCAGCGGTGTGAGCCACCCTGGTACAGGTCGTACTGGACCTTCCCGTGTCCTGAGCAGTTGGACCACCTCGTCGTGATGACCAGGCCAACTGGTTGTGAGGATGCGGCCAGCGTGCAGCCGTCGAGCTGCCGCCACGCATCGACGGTCTCGCCGACCGTCGGCTCGAGATATCCCTGCATGGTCTTCCTCGTGCCGGAGGTGGCGATGGTGAGCAACGGGTCGGCGGTGGAGTCGATCAGCAGCGTCGGCATGGGGACCGTCCGGGCACAGGGTGCGGCCGGCACGGCCTCGACTGCCGCCAGTCCCGAGAACAGGCCAGAGTTGACGCAGGCCATGCGCATGGCCATGCGACCGCCGTTGCTGTAGCCCACGATGGAGACGTGGCGGGAGGATGCGTCGGGCTGGGTATCCAGGATCTGGTGGACGACGCTCGTCAGGAAGACCGTGTCGTCCACCCCCTGACGGTGGGCGGTGCCGCAGCATCCGCCTGCGTTCCAGCTGCGGCCCCAACCGGCAGGGAACACGGTGATGGCCGGACCGACGAGGGGGAGCAGGTTACTGATGCGCTCCATGGCCGCAGGGGTGAGGCCCCGGCCGTGCAGGACCAGGACCACCGGTAGAGAGGTCAACCTCTGCACGGGGGGCCGGATCAGCAGATACGAGCGGGGCAGGCCCCCGGAGGTGAGATCGTGGGTCGAAGCCGTCCAACCGGCGGGCACCCCCGTGAGGGCGTACGGGTCCAGGCCGGAAGGGTAGGCCGGGGGGGTGTCATCGGGGTCGGGGGCTGATGTCGGCGGTGGTGGGTGCGGTGGTGTCGATCCGGAAAGAGACCTGGGGACGGCGGCGGTGCCCACGGCAGCTACCGTGGATCGTTGGGTGAGGGCGGGATCAGTGGCGGGCACCGCTATCCGGGTGTTCAAGGCGGCGCCGGCGCCGCCCAGGGCGGTCGGTCGATGGCTGAGGACGCCGATGAGAGCAACCACGACCAGGGCGGTGACGGTGAGGGACGCAGCGAGGGTCCGGCGAACCGAGCGGCGGCGAGCGCGCGCCGCAGCCATCATCGCAGGCCGACTGGCTTTCCAATCCCTTTCCTGATCATCCATGCACGCCTCCACCGGCGCCGCCGCCAGATGTGGTGGTTTGGTTCCGGTGGTCGTGACTGTAGAGCAATCGGTGGTCCAGTAGTGTCAGTCCGATGCCGGCGCGGGCCGGCCGGCCCACCCGGCAGCCGTTGGCGTCATCCGATGATGGCGGCGGCTACTTCCACGGCGATCCACTGGCCGTTGTCCAGGTGGGGAGGGGGGCCGCCCAGACCGATCGTTCCCTCCGCGGCCAGCAGCCCCATGGCCCGCTCCAGGATCAGACCGTGGGCAACCACCACCACCTTGGTCAGGGCCGTGGCCGGCTCCCGCATCGCCGAGCATGGCTGGCTAGGCCCCGAGTGAGCGGAACCAGGCCCAGGCGACGCCTTCCGCGGACGGCGACGTTGCGCTTCCTGGAGGCCAGCCGTGGGTACCGTTGGCGAACACGGCCTGACCTACCTGCTCGTTGGCGTTGCAGTGCACCCAACTGGAGAGTGTCACCAGCCCAACGGTGGTCACCACCGGCGTGCTGGCACAGCCATCGGCGGCGCGATAGCTGTTGACCTCCGCCTCGAAGGAGAGCGGAACGAACCCGTCCGGTTGGGTCGGGGGAGCGACCGACGAGGCCGGGATCTCCGCGTCCTTGGCGCCGGTCATGATCAGCATCTGGGACGCCGCCCGGTTGGGACAGGTCTCGGAGTCCGTGGCGCCGTAGACGGCCACACCGGCGAAGTCCCCGGCGTCCTCACAGGCCAGCCGCAGGGCCAGCTTGCCGCCGTTGGAGTAACCGGCCAGGTACGCCCCGCCCTGGGAGGCGTCGGACTGGGTCGCCTTGACATGAGCCAGGACGGCCTTCACGAAACCGACGTCGTCGATGTTGGCCGTCTCCGCCGGGCCACAGCATCCGCCTGCGTTCCAAGATCCTTGAATCCCGGCGGGGTACACGAGGATCGAGGGCCTGACCACCGAGGTGAAGTTGGTCCGCTGCTGCTCGAATGCGGGGGTGGCGTCACGGCCGTGGAGGACCACGATGACCGGGAGCTTCCTGCCCTTCGACCTGGTCGACGGTCGGGACATCACGTAGCTCCGGCTCATGCCGGCGTAGCCCATCGACGAGTTGGTGTTGACGTAGGTCACGCGCTGGCTGGCGCTACGCCCCGCAGAGCTGAGGTTCGGGTTGGGGGCCGTGGTCGCCGATGTGGCCTTCGTTGGCGGCGTGGCACGAGAGTGAGAGATGCCAATGAGAGCCAGCGCCACGACGATCCCGATGGCGAGCACCGAGACGCCGCCGACCGACAGTGCCTTCGTGACCGACCGTTGCCTTCCGGAGGTCGGGGAAAGATTCACGCCTCTCACGTCAGTACATCATCCGGGGATCCCGGTAGTGCTTGAATTCGATGAGGTTGCCGGACGGGTCAGCGAGGACGAAGGTGAGGTGCTCCTCCACGAGATCCTTGAAGCGCGGCTGGCATGGAGCAAACATCTCCAGCTGGCGCGTCTCGGCGAGGAACAACACGGCGTCGAAGTCCGACCGGGAGCGGAACGTGATCCCGAAGTGGCGGGGATAAAGGTGGAGGGGCCCGGCGTCCCAGCCCTCGGAAAGGTGACAGACCACCTGATCACCGAAGAAGTCGATGGTGATGCGGTCGTCATAGCGGCGGGCCAGGTGACAGCCGAGCTCGGTGACATAGAAGTGCTGTGCCTCGTCAAGGTCACGGGCGGGGATGGCCAGGTGGAAGGCATCCAGCTGATCACGCACGACCGTCGCCTCCGCCGGGGAGGGCGCGGATCGCCTCGAAGTGCTCGAGGGTGTCGGAACGCAACCCGAGACGCAACGTCTCCAGTCCGATGACGTCGAACGGGGCGATGTTTCCGAGGTTGACGTTGCTGCCAACGCGAGTGACGAAGTGCGTCTGTAACTCCTTGGTCGGGGCTTCGAAGAGCAGGAGATCGGGATTCACGCCGCTTGACAGGATGTCCTCGATCAATCCCCAGCGCAACTCACCGTCCGGTCGGCAGATGCCGCTACGGCCGCTCTCCCGAGCTTCGGTGATGACCATTGAGGCTCCCGCCGCCAGGTCCTCGTTGATGCACTCGACCCACTGGGACGGCGACAGCCGCTGGGACCGGTCGGCGTCCTTGAAGCCGACCTCGCTCACCACCTCGAAGCCGGCGGCCGCACACTTCGCCACATAGGCGCACTTGGCGGTGTTCGACATCGGGATGGTTCCGTTCGACACCTCGATCACATCGACGGCCATCGAGCGGCACAGTTCGAGGTAGGCATCGAAGCGATCCTGGGCTGCAAACTTCTCGAACAGCGTGCCCCCGAAGGAGAAACGGATGTCGTTGCGGCGCAGGCTCTCAATCTTGCGATCCAGGTCGGCGGTGACCAGCGCCGTACCCCAGCCGAACTTGACCAGGTCGACGTAGGAAGCGGTGGAGGTCATGGCATCATCGAACGCCGCCGTCGACAGCCCGCTGTCGATCACCATGGTGAGACCTTGTTGACGGGGTTTCGATGTCCGGTCTGGCAACTCGAGGGGGGCGCGGAGCACGGGAGATCCTTTCGGAGGCTGGTTCTGGTCTGCCTACCTGGCGGAGGTCGGTGAGCGGACGCGGTGAGCGGACGCGGTCAGCTGACCGGCGACTGCAGCGAGGAAGAACTGCATCCCGGGGTCCGCAGTGCAGCATCAGCCCCGCCCGGCGACGGGCCCCTCCCCCCGGCGGCCTCGCCCCCGGCCAGGACCGAAGGGTCCCGTAACGGTTGCGTCGTCGGAGCCGGACGGGGGCCACGACCGCGCCGGCCGGTGAAGGCCATGCTCAGCGGTGTTCGACGCAGCGCCCACATGCCGAAAGCGGTGAGGGCGTAGGTCGACGGGGCGATGACCACCAGCACGATGAGCAGGCCGACCCCGGACGGCAGGCCTCCGAGGCCCTGGTGGAGGCCGAGATCGGCCAGGACGATCAGGAATCCCTGGTAGAGCAGGGGGTGGGCCAGGTACACCCCGAAGGACACGTCCGAGC
>JALYVP010000276.1 GCA_030853185.1 Actinomycetota bacterium
GCCTGTCCCCGGATCGAGGCCAGCGCGTCGCGCGCCGCGCCGGCTTCGTCGAGGGCGCCGTCGTGGGTGGTCCGCTCCGGTGGGGAAGGCTCCGGAGGGAGCCGGATGGCTTCGACGGCCCGGGTGACGTCGAGCATGGCGCTCAGGGCGTCGCATCGGGCTTCCCACGAATCCAGGCCCTCGGCCCGCCCCTCGGCGTCGACAAGACGGTCGGCGGCCTGGGCCAGCGCGGTCTCCTCGTCGGCCAACTCGGTGACGGTGGCGGTGACGCGCTCCAGCTCGGCCCGAGCGGCGTGCCCGTCGCCCACCAGCGCGTCGTAAGCCGCCTTGCCGGTCTCGGCCGCCGCCAGGTCGGCGGCGGCATCCTCGGCCCGGGCCCGGTGGACCTCCACCGCCGCTTCCTCGGTCTCCGCCGTGGCCTCGGCCGCCGCCGCCTGGGCGTCGGCGTCGGCTGCGGCCACCGTGAGCACGTCCACATCGGGGAGCAGGTCCCGCAACCGGCGGTGCTGCTCGCCGGCGTCACGGGCGTCGCGCCGGGCCGCGTCCCTGGCCGCATCCAGAGGGGTGATGCCGAGGAGCTGAAGGACCAGGCGGCGTCGTTCCGCCGGGGACTGGGTGCTGAACGCCGCCAGTTGCTTCTGCTCCGCGAACACCGATGCCCGGAAGGCGATGTCGTCCATGCCGAGCACCGAGTGGATGTAGCGCCCGGTCTCGCGCACACCGGTGGCCATCACCAGCCCGTCGGCGTGGGCCTCGGCCCGGACGGCGGAGTTGATGCCCGACAGGGTTCGACGGACGACAAACAGATGGCCTTCGTGCTCGAAGCTGACCTCGGCCACACAGTCGCCGCCGACCCCCGACGAGCGGATCTCGTCCTTGGCGGTCCTGGCCTTGCCCCACAGGGCGAAGACGATCGCCTCGAGCAGGGTTGACTTACCGGACCCGTTGGGTCCGTAGATCCCGACCAGCCCGGGTGGCAGCTCCAGGTCGAGCTCGTCCTCGTAAACCCGGAAGTTGCGCAGGTAGATGCGGTTCAGCAGCATCTCAACCGGCGGCCTCGATGGCGTCGCGGATGTAGTCGTGGCCCGCCTTCACCAGGCGGTCCCGGTCCAGCCCGGTCAGGTCCTGGCCCTCGAGGTAACCCTCCCATTGCCCGCCCAAGCCCTCCACGGTGGGCAGCTCGGCATGCATCGTCGTCGAGGTGTACTGCGGCTCGAGCTTCAACAGCAGGGCCGCGCTTGCCGCATCGCGCACCGCCTGCAGGTCGAGCATCCGGTAGGCCTCGGGGTCGACCCCGTCGAGGTAGAGACGGGCTACGGCCCCCTCGGGGACGCTGACCGCTTGGGCCATGACCCGCTCGGCCAACTCCGACGGCGACAGACCCAGGGCGTAGACCGTCTCCAAGGTCACCAGGGGCCGGGCGCCGGGGACGGGCACGTGGCTGCACACCCCCGTGTCGGTGTCGAGCACCACGATGCCCTTCTGTCGAACGGGGTCGTCGGCGAAGCTGAACGTGTCGGTCGACCCCGCGTACCACATCGTGTCGGTGACCCGGGCGAAGGTGTGGTAGTGGCCGAGGAGGACGAGGTCGGACTGCAACCGGTTGGCGTCCACCTCGATCTCGTTGATGTCGGCGTTCCTTGGTTGCAGCTGGGTGAGGCGCGGGTGGGTGAGCAACAGGTTCGTCTTGTCGCCGCTGCGGCTCCGGGCCGCCTCGTCCAGGGCGTCGAGGGACGCCTCCACGGTCAGCATCTGAGGGACGGCGTGAACGACCAGACCGTCCAGGTCGAAGCGCTCGTAGGCCAGGCGGTGAGCGAAGTGGAAGCCCCCGAAGGTGTCGGCCAGGCTCGAATAGGGGCTGCCTCGCCCCGGCAGGCGGGGGGTGTCGTGGTTGCCGGTGATGACGACGGCGTCGATGCCTTGGTCCCGGATGCGGGCCAGAGCCGTCTGCGCGACCCGGTAGGAGCGGTAGCTGGGCCGGGGATGATCGAAGATGTCGCCCAGCCACACGACGAGGTCGGGGTGCTCGGCCAGGGCGACCTCGACCGCCGCCTCGAAGGCCCGTTCGAAGTCCCATTCGCGCTGGTTGACACCGCCCTCGGTGGTGAGGGAGTAGTAGGAGCGTCCCAGATGGGCGTCACCGATCGCTGCGATCCGCATACCCCCAGCCAACCAGAGCGGTGTGACAAATTCCAACGGTGTGATTCTGGCGGCGGTCCGGAAAGAAACCGCTGGACGGGAATCGGCCGATGGGCCAGGGTCGTGGCTGGACGTGGCCTCCTCCGACCGGACCCTCGGCGCCGAGGAGTGGCGCCCGTGCCCCCGGACTGGAAGGCGATCGGTGGCGAGGACCCGACGCTCGGTGTTCCGACCGCGTACTACGGGCCGGGGGTCCTGCAGCCAGGGACTCCGGTTGCCGGCCCCCTCGGGGCGCACCGGGGCAAGCTGGCGGCCATCCGGGCGGTTTCCATCGCCGTGGAGCAGGTGACGGCCAAGTTCAAATACGGCGGCAACGTCTACCCCGCCCACCGCCGAGCCGTCGCCGAGCGCCTCTCAGCGCGGCGGGGACCGGGTGACGAGGCGGCCGCCGGGCACCTCCGGCGACGCCTGATGGCGGAAGAGTCAGGCACCCTCGCCGGTGACCCAGTCCCGCAGCTTCGCGGTGACGGGTGAGCGGGGGGCACATCCCGAACCGTATCCTCGGGCAGTGACCGAGACCCACCCGCTTGCCTCCTCGGCGGCCAGCCCGGCGGCGACGGTGGCCGTCCTGCGCGACGGCGACGGCGGTCTCGAGGTGCTGCTGGTGCGCCGCAACCCCAAAGGGTCGTTCGCGGGGATGTGGGTGTTCCCCGGCGGTCGGGTCGACGTCGAGGACCTCCGGGCCGCAGTCGGAGGCGTCATGGACGCCGGTACGGGCATCGAGGGAGCCGACGGCGAGGTGGCCGCCGCCCGCCACGCCGCCGGGCGCGAGGCAGAGGAGGAGGCCGGGCTCCGATTGGACCGCGGCCGCATGGAGGTCTTGTCCTGGTGGCTGCCCCCGGCGGAGGCGGCGAGGCGATTCGCCACCTGGTTCTTCGTCGCCGCCGTCGCTCCCGGTCACGCCGTCGTGATCGATCAGACCGAGGTCCACGACCATGTCTGGGTGGAACCGGCCGAGGCTCTGGCCCGGCGCGACCGCGACGAGCTCTCTCTGGCCCCACCCACGTGGATGACCCTGCACTGGCTGGCGCAGCACCGGGATGCGGCCTCGGTCCTCGCCGCTGCCGCCTCCCGGCCCCCAGAGCGCTTTGTCACCCACGCCGTCTTCTCCCGGCCGGGTACGCTGGCGGCCGTCGTGTGGGAAGGCGATGAGGGCTACGAGGACGGCGACCTGGAGCGGCCCGGACCCCGCCGGCGCCTGGTCACCGGCGAACGCAGCTGGCATTTCGAATCGTCGCCCGGTCGACAAGAGCTACCGGGCCGTTGCCCTCAGGCGCCTCCTTCGCCGCCTTGATGCCGAGGCCGGCTCCTCCTGACCGGCGGCCCGAGTACCCTGCGTTCCCCGAAGCGTCGCACTCGGCGACCGGGGAGGTAGGCGTGGCGGGAAGGCCGCTCGGTTTCGATCCCATACTCGAGGCCCGCCGCCAGTGGGAGGCACACGGCTGGGAGGATGCGGCCGATGGCATGGCCGCCATCACGTCGATCTTTCGGGCCCAGCAGATCTTCCTCGGCGAGATCGACGGCCAACTGAGGCCCCTCGGACTGACCTTTGCCCGCTACGAGGTCCTGATGCTCCTGCTGTTCAGCCGGAACGGGTCGTTGCCGCTCAACAAGGTCGGCGCCCGCCTCCAGGTGCATCCCACCAGCGTCACCAACGCCGTGGACCGCCTCGAGGCCGGCGGCCTCATCCGCCGGGTTCCTCACCCCACGGACCGGCGCACGACCCTGGCCAAGATCCAACCCAAGGGCCGGGCCCTCGCCGAGCAGGCCACCAAGGTGATCAACGCCACCGTCTTCTCCGCCCCCGGGCTCTCCGATGCCGACGTCGCCATCGTGGTGGACGTCCTGGCCCGGCTGCGTGGCGACGCTGGGGACTTCGAAAGCCCCGAGGCCTGAGACTCGCCCCGGGGCGGCCCCGGCTCAGTCCACGAGGGCGGACACGTTGGCCGTGGCCGACGGCCGGGGCGCCGGCGGCGGCAGGGCCCGGCGGACCACATCGGAGTACAGGTCGATGGTCGCCGGTATGGCGAACGGCGCGGCCAGGTTGACGATGAGGCACTCGCCGGGCATGAGGGTCTGGATCTCGGCGCCCTGCGAGCTGATGTCGGCCTTCGACGACGAACGCAGGATGTTGCGGTCCTTCTCGTCGGCCAGTCCGAGGACGAAGAACGTGTTGAACTGGCTCAGCAGCTCGTCGTCGAGGAGCTTCGGCTGCTGGGTGACGGCACACAGGCCGACGTTGAACTTCCGCCCCTCCCGGGCCAGGCGAGGGAACACGTTGGATTCGCGGTCCTTGTTCCCCGACAGCACCCGCTGGGCCTCCTCCAGGGCGAGCGCCACCACCGGCATGCGCTCGTGGCGCTCGGGATCATCCAGGTAGGCGCCCTGCCACTCCTCGAGGATGCGCCGGG
>JALYVP010000277.1 GCA_030853185.1 Actinomycetota bacterium
CCGCCGGGCCGCTCGCGGCCATGGCCACCGGCGCTGCCTGGCTGGCCGACCACGGGTGGTCCGGGCCGGCGCTGGTGGTGGCGACCGATCTGCCCCGCCTCAGCGAGGCGCTGCTGGCCTGGCTGGCCTCACACCCCGCTGAGGGGTCCCTCGTGCTTCTCGACCAGGTCGGGCGGCCCCAGCCCCTCTGCGGCCGCTACCAGCACGCCGAGCTGACGACCGCCGAGATTCTGGTGGCGTCGGGCCGCCGGGCCATGCGCGACCTGCTCGACGCAACCCCCTCGATCACCTACGTCCAGGCGACCGAGTGGATACGGGCAACGGGCACCCCCGAGGCTCTCCTTGACGTCGACAGCCCGGCCGACCTGGCCGCCGCGGGCATGGCCCTACCGCGAGACCCCTGGTGATCTCCGCCCCCCGGGCGGTGACCCACGTCCAGGCCCTCGGCTACCGCGGCGACCACCATCTCCCGGTGCCCGAGAGCGTGGCCACCGAGGAACCGCTCGAGATCCGGGTTGCAGGCCCCGGCCAGACGCCGACGCCGGCGGTGGTGACGATGCGGACACCCGGTCACGACTTCGAGCTGGCGGCCGGCTTCCTCGTCACCGAAGGGCTCAGCGCCGCCCACGAGGTGGCGGCCGTCGCCTATTGCGATGGGGCCGAGCCCGAGCACCGCTTCAACACGGTCACGGTGTCGCTGCGCCGTCCCTGGGACCCGACAGCAACCAAGCGAGATTTCGTGGTCACCTCGGCGTGCGGCGTGTGTGGCAAGTCGAGCATCGACGACGTGGAGCTCTCCTGCCCCGTGCTGGCGCCCGGCCCGGCGATCGCCGCTTCGCTCATCACCCTCCTTCCCGACCGCCTCCGGGCCGGCCAGCGAGTCTTCGAGTCCACCGGCGGGCTCCACGCCGCAGGTCTGTTCGATGCGGAGGGAGAGCTGAGCTGCCTGCGCGAGGACGTCGGCCGCCACAACGCGGTGGACAAGGTCGTGGGCAATCGGGTGTTGACCGACCGGGCCCTTGCCGCCTCCGGCGGGGCCCTGCTCATGATCTCGGGCCGGGTCAGCTTCGAGATCGTGCAGAAGGCGGCGATGGCCGGCATCAGCGTCCTCGCCGCTGTCTCCGCCCCCTCCAGCCTGGCCGTGACCGCCGCCGACCGCCTGGGGTTGACCATTGCCGGCTTCGTGCGCAACGGTCGCTACAACGTCTACACCCACCCCGAACGGATCGACTTGGACCGCTGAGGCTCCCCGGCTCTACATCCCCCCGGCGATGTGGAGCGTTTCGCCCGTTACGTTGCCGGTGGCCGACGACGACAAGAAGACGATGGCCGCGGCGACCTCACTGGGGTCGGTGAGCCGGCCGGTGCAGCTGTGGCTGGCGATGGTGTCTCGGGCCTCTCGGGGGATCATCCGAAGGATACGTTCGGTCGAAACGAGTCCGGGCATGACCACGTTGACCAGGATGCCGGCCGGTCCCAGTTCTCGAGCCAGGCTGCGGGCGAGGCCGTGCAGGCCGGCATTGGCGGCCCCGTAGGCGGCCTCGCCGACCAGCCCGTCGTCGGCCGATCCGGAGGAGACCAGCAGGACCCGCGCACAGGGTCGATCCCGCATCACCGGGAGGACGGCCTGGAGCGTGTGAAACACCCCCTCCAGACCGGTGCGCAGGCTGCGTTGCCAGGCACTCACGTCCGGCGCATCAAGGTCCTGGTCATCACGGAGCAGGGATGCCAAGTGCGAGACAACTTCTGGTCAGGAATGCTCGCCAGCGCGGGCCCTGGAGGTGGCATGCACCGCCGCGGGCGAGAAACTGTACGACCAGGCGCGGGCGGTCCAAGCCGATGTGGAACGGGCGACGGGCCTGGATCCCATGGAGCTGGCGCGGCTGCGCGACGACCTGCAGCGCCTGGCCGCCCGCCTGCGAGCCTGGACCGCTTTGGCCGAGAAGGCCGGCTGAACCGCCGACCTAGACCATGGCCGGAGCCGATGCCACGGCAACGACCATGGAGCGGTAGCGCTCGATGATGTCCATGAACTCCTTGTGCTCCTGATCGGGCACCCCGACGTAGCTCGAGGTCGAGGCGATCTCGAGGGCGACCACGTCGAAGTCGCGCTGGCTGACGTTGAGATGGGCGTGGGACTTCTCCCATGTCCCGCCCGGGGTAGCACTTCGGCCCCCCGTCTGCTCGACGGACCAGGCCGTGACCAGGAACTTGAACCCAGCGTGGCCGTGCTGGTCGTGGAAGTTCTTCACCTCGGGGTTCATGTTGGCCGAAGCGTTTTCGTACAGGCGGGCGTCGATCGTGAAGCGGTGGCGGCCCTTCGGGCTCGCATGTGGCCCCGATCCCACTTTCGGGATGGACCAAGTCAATAGTGCACAATCGAGATCTCGGCACGGCGCCCGGCCGTCGCCTACAAGCCGGGTGTCGCGCCCCCGATGATGGACCGGGTCAGCTGGTTGCGGTCATCGAAGAGCTCAATGATGGCGGCGGCGAGATGACGGTCCTCCACCGTCGGTGGGCCACCCGCTGGTTCTTCGCTCTCCTCGATGGCGAAGAGGGGCAGCGCGACGTATGAGCTCCTTGAGGAACGACGCCGGAGGCGCTCTGGCCGAACACCTCCTCATCGAAGCCCACAACCTGACCCCGGAACACGTTGTGTTGCAGAGCCAGGAGCCGCAGGTCGGCCAACACCGCACTGGAGCGACCGACGTCAGGATGCAGGATCTGGACCCGCACCTTGCGCCCCCCGGGACCCTGCCGGGGCCAGGACGACGAGCATCGCCCACCGGCCCCGCTCGCCGTCGTCATCGAGCAGCCACAGCCCGCAGCGCACGCAGGTGCGCACCTCCTCGCCCGGACCGGCGGGCAGGTCCACCAGGGCCACACTGGACACGTTCACGGCAAACGGCCCTGCCCCACGAGCAGGTCACCCAAGGACAGCATGCGGTGCTCGAAGTTGGCCACGCCCACCACACCGGCGACCTCGCCGACGACGGGCCAGCTGCGTGCCTCCCGTCCCAGATGGGCCTCCAAGATGTCGGCCACGCCCGGCTCAGGCGAGCGGCGAGCAGCCCGGATGACCGCTGCCAACCCCCGCCGGAACAGCCTCCCTGGGTCGGCCAGCTCGGGGCGGACGCCGCCCTTGCCGATCGCTTCGTCGACCCGGCCTCCCGCTACGATGCCCCGCTGGGCCCGACCACCGTCCGTACCAACGGCCATCCACCCGCCGGAGCGCCGCCGTGCCATCCAACCAGGCTACGCCTGTTTGGGGGCGGCCCTCCGCGGGGATCGACCTACCTCGAGGCGGGCCGGGCCTCCACCTTGGGTTCCTTGGGCTCCTTGGGAAGCCCGAGAACCCGCTCGCCGACGATGTTGTGCTGGATCTGATCCGAGCCGCCCCAGATCGTCTCCGAGCGGGCGAAGAAGAACGACGACTGGGTCACACCTGGTGCGTAGCCGGCCCGGGCCACCTGGCGGCCGACACCGGGAACATGGGAGTCCTCGGCCCCGTCCAGGATCTGGCCGGCCGGACCGGCCAGGTCAATGGCCACATCGGTGACCCACTTGTGGTAGTTGGACCAGAACATCTTGTTGGTGGCTGACAAAGCAGCCACAGCCGGGTCCTGGCTGCGGTTGAGGACGCCGGTCAGGCTCCGGTAACCGTTGATCTCCATGATCTTGACGGTGCTGTACGCCCGGGCCAGGTCCTGGCGGACGAGAGGGTCGACGATCCGACCCGACTCCCTTGCGTCAGCGATGATCTGGTCCAGCTCCTTGGCGAACCGGCGGTATCCGGTGGTGGCGCTCGTCCCCCGCTCGAAGCCGAGGGTGGTCATGGCCACCTTCCAGCCGTTGTTGACTCCGCCCACCACGTTGTCCCTCGGGGCGCGGGCATCGGTGAAGAACACCTCGTTGAACTCGGCCGAACCGCTGATCTGGGTGATGGGGCGCACCTCCACGCCGGGCTGGTCCATCGGGACCAGCAGATAGGAGATCCCCGCATGCTGCGGTGCGGCCGGGTCGGTGCGGGCCAGGAGGAACACGTAGTCGGCTACCTGCGCCTGGGTCGTCCAGATCTTCTGGCCGTTGATGACCCACTCGTCACCGTCGAGGACGGCGGTGGTCTTCAGCCCGGCCAGGTCGGAGCCGGCGTCGGGTTCGGAGAAGCCCTGGCACCAGGCGATCTGGCCGCGCATGATGCCGGGAAGGAACTCCTTCTTCTGCTCCTCGGACCCCCATTGCAGGATGGTGGGTCCCACCAGGGTGTCGCCGAAGAAGTCGGCCCGCAGGGGGGCACCGACCCGAGCGAACTCCTCGTTGAGCACGACCGCTTCGATGGTCGAGAGGCCCCTGCCCCCGTACTCGGTCGGCCACGTGGCGCAGATCCAGCCGCCGTCGAAGAGCTTCATGGTCCACTCGTCTGCGAAGCGGGCCCGTTCGTCGGCGCTCGGGGCATCGGCGTCGGTCCCCCACCCGGCCGGCAGGTTGTCCTCCAGCCACGCCCTGATCTCGGTCCGGAACGTCTCCGCCTCGGGTGGGTAGTTCAGGTCCATGATCGGCATGGTAGGCGTCCTCCGCAGATGCGTACCCTGGAGC
>JALYVP010000038.1 GCA_030853185.1 Actinomycetota bacterium
CCTCACCGCCGCAGATCAGAACCCCCCCGATCGTCCCAACACCTGCCCCAACAAACCTGTCCCGACGCATCCCTCCGGTCCCGGCGAGTTGGGTGGCGCTGCTCGGGGCACCGACAGGATCGACCTGTGCGAGAGTTGGCCTGTTGGGGGCGGCTCGAGCGCCGCAGTCGCGTCCGAAAACCCAACATCTGACCCAGCAACGCCATATCACGGTATCGCAACGCGTCCCAGGCCGTGGCCTGCATCGCTGCCGGCGGCCATGCTGACCAGCCAGGAGGCGACAAGCTGCGATGAGGTAGCTTGCCGGCACCCGAGAACCTGGCGCGGGTACGCGCCCTCCTCAGCGGCTACTGATCCATCAACGTCACCGCACCGATGAGGGCACCGGCGATGACAGTTGTCATGGGAAGAACCGGACGTCCGGCACTTACCAGAGGCCAGTGTCAGAGGAAGGATCGACACCTCCCTGTTGCCACGAACTGGCGACTCACCGATTGGAGTTCGAGATGGACGAACAGGCTGTTGAGCGGGGTCGCTTCCAGTCACTGGTCCTCATCGTCGTGTTCGATGCTGTCGGGCCGGTCGTGGGCTACTACGGGTTGCGTTCCACCGGGCTATCGACGGTGGCGGCGCTGCTGGTGAGCGGCGTGCTCCCCGCGTTCGGCATAGCCCTCACCTTGAGGCGCCACCGACGTCTGGACGCCATCGGAGCCCTGGTCCTGATCGGAATCGTCGCCGGGACGTCACTCGGTGTGGCGAGCAACAGTGCCCACCTCGTGCTCATCGATGGCGTCGTGCCCACAGCGGTCTTTGGTGTCGTCTGCCTGGGCTCGCTGTTGTCGTCGCGGCCGATGTTGTTCCGTTTCGCCTTGGAATTCATGGGAACAGAGACCGCCAAGGGACGTGACTTCGCCGACCGGTGGCGCTATCCCGGGTTCCGCCATGCCTTCCGGGCTACCACGGTTGTCTGGGGCTTGGCCTTCCTCGCCGAGGCAGCCGCACAGGTCCTCATCATCGAGACCAGCTCGGCCGGTACCGCGAAGACCACCTCCAATGTCATGCCCCTGGCCGTGGCCGCCATCGTGATTGCCTGGAACATCTGGTACGCCAAGCGCGGCCAGCGGAAGGGTGAGCGGGCAGCAGAGGCCCGCCGCGCCAGCGGCGAGGCACCCCCGGCCATGCCGTCTTGACCCAGGCGAGCCGGGTTCGTGGGAGCAGAAGTCTTGTGAGCAGCCTCCTTCAGCTCGCCGACGGCAGGCCACGAACGGGCGCGCCAGGGGTGACCCGCCGCCCCGAGCCCTGAACTCATCGCTCGCGGCGGGCTACCAGGTTTGGATTCGGCGGGCGGCGGGGAGTCTGGAGGCACCCACGAAGGAGCCCGCTCATCGCTGACATCTGGGACATGGACGCCGTTGACCGGGTCGTTGATGCCGATCGCTATCCTCTCTCGGCTCCGGCCAGCAGGGGTTGGAGAGACGCCACTGCTCGGGCCCGACAGGAGCTGCGCGCTCGTGGGTGCAGCGTGCTGCCCGGTTTCATTCGAGCGGATCTGGTCGACGAACTGCGGCGGGAGTGCTCGTCGGTGGCACCGTTCGCGTACGACGACCTCGAAACCGTCAACGTGTACAACACGGCCGCCGACCCATCGCTGCCTGCGGACCATCCCGCCCGCACCACGATGGAGCGCAGCAACGCCTTCGTGGCACGCGACGACATCCCTGATCACTTCGCCGTCCATCAGCTCTACAGCAGCTCCCTGCTCCAGCGCTTCATCGCCAGCTGCTTCGACCTGACGAGGGTTTGGGAGCTGGCGGATCCTCTGGCCGGGCTGTGCGTCAACGTGGTGAGGCCGGGAAGGGGTCATCCGTGGCATTTCGACAAGAACGAGTGCACCGTCAGCCTGCTCACCCAGGAGGCGGAAACCGGTGGCTCATTCGAGTACTGCCCGAACATCCGATCGCCCAAAACGGAGAACATTGCGGATGTGCGGGCGGTCCTGGCCGGCCGCGGCCAGCGCCTGATCCGTCGCCTGGCGCTGCGGCCGGGTGACCTCCAGCTGTTCCGAGGGCGTTATGCGCTGCACCGCGTAACCACGGTGCACGGCGACGCCGAGCGGCATTCGGCGATCTTCGCGTACACCGAACGCCCCGGGGTCGTCGGCAACGCAGCGCGAGCCCGCCAGCTGTTCGGCCGGGTACTGCCCGCCCACCTGAGGGCTGCGGATGGTGCCACGGGGCCCGACGCCCTCTTGGACTAGGAGGTCAAGCAATGAGTTCGGATACGAGCAGGAGCGAAGAGCCCTCGGCGCGTACGTTTGCCAACGAAGACCATTTGCCGCGGGTGCCGTTGCCCAGCCTCGAGGAGAGCTGCGACCGTTTCCTGGCGTGGTGCGCTCCCCTGCTGAGCGCCGATGAGCTGGCCTCGACCGAAAGGGCGGTGAGATCGTCACTGGAGACGAACAGTCCCGCTCGGAAGCTGCAGGCCGCGCTCGAGGAATATGACCGCAGCGACGGCGTGCACAGCTGGCTCGACACGTTTTGGCCGGACCGGTATCTGGGCCGCCGTGACCGCATCGCCGTCAACGCCAACTTCTTCTTCCTCTTCAACGGCGGCGAGCAAGGACAGGCTGAACGGGCGGCGGGGCTCATCGCCGGAGCGGTCGACTACAAGCTGTTGCTCGACGCCGAGCGCATTCCTCCCGTCCTCCAGAAAGGACGGGCGCTGTCCATGGAACAGAACAAGTTCCTGTTCTCCGCCACACGCATCCCGGGGTCGGTGCAAGACACCGCCCGGGTGCCCTACACGGACGGGTGGCCGGGCCCGTCCCAGGAACGCCACATCGTGGTGTTCTTCCACGGTCACCTGTTCCGCATGGAGGTGATCGGCCCGGATGGCCGAGCCTTCACCCCAGCAGACCTGGCCCGCGGGCTGAGGGCGGTCATGGTGGCCGGGGCGACGCCCGCCGCCCCCGGCACATCCGTCGGGCATCTCACCACCAAGGCGAGGGCCGAGTGGGCGTCGAGCCGACAGGCATTGCTCGACTGCCATCCCGGCAATGCGGCGATGCTCGACACCATCGAGACCGGTCTCTTCTGCATCTGCCTGGAAGACTTGGTCCCCAAGGACGCCCATGAGGCGTGCGATCATCTGTTGGCCGGCGACAGCGCCAATCGGTGGTTCGACAAGGCCATCTCCATGGTCATCTTTGGCGACGGCACCGCGGGTCTGAATGGCGAGCACTGCAAGCTCGACGGCACCACCGTCGTCAGCTTCATGGACACGGTCCTCACCGAGTCAAGCGATGACCACGCCCGCCGGTCTGAGGCCCGGTCCCAGGGCTTGCCTCCCTTCGGGGCCATCGAGTTCGTTCTCGACGCCGGCCTGTTGTCCGATGTACGGGCGGCGGCAGCGTCATTCGCCGAGTACACCGCCGACACCGTCACATGGGTCCTGTCGTTCGAGGATTTCGGTGCGGAGCAGATCAAGCAGATGCACCTGTCGCCGGATGCGTTCGTGCAGATGGCCTATCAAGTCGCTCACCAACGCGCCCGAGGGCTGGTAGGAGCCACCTACGAGTCGATCGCCACGCGCCAATTCCAGCACGGGCGGACCGAAGCGATGCGGGTGGTTACCCCCGAGGTGATCCAACTCGTCGCCGCCATGGACGACCCCCGAGCGGACGATGCGACCCGCAGGGCAGCCTTTCGAGCCGCGGCGGACAAGCACGGGAGACGAGCAAGGGAGTGCACCGCCGGGCAGGCTCCCGAGCAGCACCTCTGGGAGCTGGAGCTGCTGGCCCAGCGTAGCGGCGCGGCACTCGGAGTGACCGAGCCGCTGGCGTTGTATGAGACGCCGGGCTGGCTCACCATGCGGGCCGACTACCTGAGCACCAGCTCGGTCCCCTCCGTCAATGTCCAGTACTGGGGTTTCGGGTCGACCAGCAGCCGTTGCATCGGGGTCGGATACGCGCTGCTTCCCGACCGTTTCCGCCTTTACCTGAGCACGTCGCGTGCGATGCGCGACCAGATGGTCGCGTTCGCCGACGAGCTGCGCTCCGTGGTGCGTGAATTGCGGGATCTGCTCTCCACTGAGCCACAGAATGGCTGAGCCGACACGACGCAGCTCAAAGTCCGCTGGCCCCTGTGCTCGCCGGGCCGACGAGGCGGGCCTGTCGAGCTGGGTGCGCGACCATGCCACGCACCCACATGGGAGAGAGAGAAGCCGCGGCGCTCCCACCCTGTCGGTCGATGCCCCGCGGTCCGTCGTACGCTGCGGCATCCGCTCATCGTCGCCGGCCGGCGGTCCCGAGCGGTCGTACCGGCAGGCCGACTCGGTTCAGGGCGGCGTGGTGCAGGGCGGCTCGGGCGGCGCTGTGGCCACAAGCTCCGTGCACTCCTCCGCCGGGGTGGGCGGACGCCGACGCCAGATACAGGCCATCGATCACTGTTTCCGACCGGGCCAGGCCGGGAATGGGTCGGAAGACGAGCTGCTGGTGGATCTGGCCGGTGCCGCCGGCAAGGGCGCCGCCGACCAGGTTGCGGTCGGTCTCCTGCATCGACGCCGGCGTGAAGATGTGGCGGCCGACGATCAGGTCCTTGAACCCCGGCGCCCTCGCCTCGAGCACTGATTCCATCCGTGCGGCCAGGCGGTCGCCGTCGTCGCCGATCCAGTCGCCGGTCAGGCCATCCCCTCCCTCGTCGCCCTTCGGTCGTTGAGGTACGTGGGCATAGGCCCAGGCCGTCTCGGCGCCTACGGGCATGCGGGTCGGGTCGGTCATGGACTGCTGGCCGACGACGCAGAAGGGCCGGGCCGGGATCCGTCTGGTGGCCAGGGCGTGGGCCGCGTCGGAGAGGTGGTCGATGCTGTCGGCCAGATGGACCGTGCCGGCCCGCCGACACTCGGGGTCCGACCACGGAATCGGAGCGCTCATGGCCCAGTCGACCTTGATGGTGGACGTGTCCCGCTCGAATCTGCGCACGTCGTCGACCAGCGACAGGGGGAGGTGGTCGCGCCCCACCAGGTCGAGGTACAGGGAGGGCGCGTCGACGTCGGCGACGACGGCGCGGCGGGCGGCGACAGATTCGCCGCCCGCCGTGCGCACAGCCCGAGCTTGACCGTTGAGGACCTCGATCCCGACGGCCGTTTGACCGCAGCGCAGATCGCCCCCGGCCTGGGCCAGGCGAGCGACGAGGGCGTCGGTCAGCCGTCCGGCGCCGCCCTCGGGGACCGGGTACCCCACCTCTTGGCCCAGCATGGCCAGAAGCCAGCCGTAGATGCCGCTGACGGCTGACTCCGGCACCAGGTCCGTGTGGAGGGCGTTGCCGGCGAGCAACAGCGCCGCTCCCTCCCCCGAGAAGCGCTCCTCTGACATCCTCCGCACCGGCAGCATGGCGAAGCGCATGAAGCGCACGACTTCGGCCGCTCCGCCGGCGCCCACCAGGCGACGTAGGAGGGCCGTGGCTGAGCGCACCGGCGGGAAGGGCGCCATGAGGGCGTTGACCAGGTGGGGGCTCAGCTGCCGCCACTGAGCGTACATCTGCTTCCACGCCGCCCCGTCGCCGGGGGCGAAGCGGTCGAGGGAGGCAGCGGTGGCGTCGAGGTCCGTGGAGAGCACGGCCGTTGGGCCCCCGGGCGTAGGGTTGGCCAGGGCCAGAGGCGCCCGCCGCCACCGCAGGCCGTGGTCCTCGAGATGGAGCCTTGACAACACGGGGGAGGCGACGGCTAGGGGGTAGAAGGCACTGAACAGATCGTGGTGATACCCGGGCACGGTGAGCTCGCCTGTTCGTACTGCGCCCCCTGGCTCGTCCGCCGCCTCCAGGACCACTACGTCCCAGCCGCGGTCCGCCAGCACGTTGGCGGCGACGAGCCCGTTGGGTCCGGCCCCGATCACCACCGCGTCGGCGCTGGAGGGGAGTCCGGAGGACGGCGGCGGAGCTCTGCCTTCTCGTCGAGTCATCTCCCACCTTCCTACCCCGGACCGGCAACGACTCGGCTTCGGGTACCGTTACCGTGAGGGCAACAAGCACCAGCAGTGGATGGCATTCCCTCCGGCTCGCAATGAGTCAGGCCACGACCCGTGTGATCCGCGGGTCGACTCCGGCCTCGAAGGGAGGGATCGCCATGACTGGCACAGTGAAATGGTTCAACGGTGACAAGGGTTCGGTTTCATCACCCAAGACGGCGGAGGGCCTGACGTGTTCGTACACTTCAGCGCCATCGCCGGCAACGGGTTCCGGAACCTCGACGAAGGCCAAAAGGTCGAGTTCGACACGCAGGAAGGTCCCAAGGGCCTGCAAGCGGCCAACGTTCGCGCTAGCTGACCGGCCCGGGCCGCCCGGTCGTCGTCGTCCATAGGGGCCCGGCGACCGGGTGCACACCCTCGGAGGGTCACGTCGGCGGCCGGAGCTGATGGCCCACCGAATGCTGGTGGGCGGCCGGCCACCGTGCGCGTGATGTCCGAGACCGACCGGGAGAACCTGGGCGCCAAGGTGGCCAAGGCCCTCGGTAACGGGGACTGACCGCAGACGACATCAAGGGTGCCGACAACACCAGGGTCGCAGGCCGGCGTGGATGCCCTCCCGGCGATCTGGGTACACCCGTCCCATGACTGCTGACGAAACCGTCGACGTAACCGTCGAGACGCCGGCGGGAAGCAGGAACAAATACGAATACGACGAGCAGATCGGCGCCATGCGCCTCGATCGCCGCCTCCCATCGGCGACGATCTTTCCGGTCGACTACGGCTTCATCCCCGAGACCCTCGGCTTGGACGGCGATCCCCTCGACGCCATGGTGATCGTCGAGGACCCGACCTTTCCCGGGTGCGTGGTCACCGCCCGGATCCTCGGGCTGTTCATGATGACCGACGAGCACGGTTCCGACGCCAAGCTGATCACCGTCTCCGAGTCCGACGCACGCTGGGGCGACGCCACCGAGCTGGAGGACATCCCTCAGCCGTTGCTCGACGAGATCGAGCACTTCTTTGCCGTCTACAAGGACCTCGAGCCGGCGAAGCACAGTGAGACAGCCGGCTTTGAGAACCGTCAGAGAGGCATTGAGACGTTGCGAGCCGCCTCTCGGCGCTACCGGGAGTCTCCAGGAGACCGAAGTAGCGTCTGAGGACCGCTACGTGGACGCCTCGAGAACCTCCTCGGATCGGCCCTGGGCGGCGGCACTGTTGGCCTTGGCCCGGCTCAGGAGGGCGTCCCCGGCCGCCGCTACGTTCCCCTGATCACCGGCCCAGACACGCATCGGGTCGTTTTGCAGGGCCCTGCCGTAGGAGAACGTCACGCACCAGGGGTGAGGCCCAAGGCGGGCGATGGCGTCGAGGTGGGCGGTGGCCACCTCTCCGGCCTGGCCGCCGGAGAGGAAGGCGACCCCTGGGATGGCGGCCGGGACGGTGTCAAGGAGGCAGCGGACGGTTGCTCCCGCCACCTCACTCACTGACGCCGGCGGGCCGCCGGCGCCCGGGATGACCATCGACGGCTTGAGCACCATCGAACGTAGGTCGACGTTCGCCATGACCAGGTGTGCGCACACCTCGGCGAGGACCCGGCGGGTCGCCGCGAAGCAGGTGTCGAGGTCGTGGTCGCCGTCCATCAGGACCTCGGGTTCCACGATGGGCACGAGGCCACCTTCCTGGCACACCCCGGCGTATCGGGCGAGGGCATCGGCGTTGGATCGCATCGCCCACGGACTGGGTTGGCCGTCCCTGATGGTGAACACCGCCCGCCATTTGGCGAATCGGGCCCCGGCGGCCCGGAAGGCGGCCACCCTCTTGTCCAGGCCGTCGAGGCCCTCGGTGATCTTCTCCCCCGGCGCTCCGGCGAGCGACCGGGTACCGATGTCCACCTTGATGCCCGGGAGGATGCCCTGGGCGGCGAGAAACTCGGGGAACGTTGATCCGTCGTCACTGCTCTGGCCGAGGGTCTCCTCGTGGAGGATCGCCCCGCTCACCGAGCCGGCCAGGTTCTCCGCCCCCATGAGGAGCTGGCGGTACTGGCGTCGGCTCTCCTCGGTCGAGGTGATGCCCAGCGCCTCAAAGCGCTTGGTGATGGTGGGCACGCTCTCGTCGATGGCCAGGATGCCCTTGCCCATGTGGACCATGGCCTCGGCCGTCTCGGCGAGAGCCCGCTCGTCTGTGTCGTGGTCTTCCGTCATCGACAAAACCTCCGTCTCTTGAAATACATCCGTTCGCTGCTCATGTCATGACCTGCAGGTTCTCGCCGGCCCTGCGCCCCAGGAGGAGGTGGTACAACAAGATGAGCTGGACCACGGCCAGGGGCTCGCTGCGCGTGTTGCCGTCGATGATGCCGAGGTCTCCCGGCAGGGCCTGGTTGAGGCCCAGATCCCCCCAGATCACCTCCTCCACCTTTCTGGTGGTCTCCCGGTCGGCATAGGCGTGGATGTGGAGTGCGTCGACCGGTTTGCCGTCTTCGTCCCGCATCAGCTTCAGGTGGATGGCCTGGCGGGTGTCCTCGGTCAGGATCTGGCTGAGGTCCGGATGCGAGGCTGTAGGCCGGAGCAGGACCGTGGCGCTCAGCAGACCCTTCTTGTGCTCGTCGCGCTCCTCGATCGGAGCGAAGCGCACCACGATGTCTGCGTGGCGGCGCTGCGGTTGGATGAACGCCGACGACTCGCCCTCACGCCGCTGCAGCTCCTGGCGGACCTGGGCCTCGTCGTAGCCTCGCTGGGCGGTGTCGCGCTTGAGCTTCCAAGCCACGCGGAGGGACTCCGGCGGGTCGAGGTAGACGCTGAGGTCGAAGCAGGCCCGGGCCATGCGGCTGTGGAGGGGCAGGAGCCCCTCGATGATCACGTTCTCGGTCGGGGTGAACAGCACCGGGCGATCCAGGGTGCCCTCGTGATGGTTGTAGATCGGCTTGAGGATGGGTTCACCCATGGCCAGCAACTGAAGATGCTGCTCCATGATGTCCACGTAGTTGCACGCCGGGTTGAGCGGAGTGAACGGCAAGCCCTTCCGTTCCATCCGGTCGTAAGCGTGGTAGTCGTCCACGCACATAGAGGCGATGTTCTCGCCCCCGAGGGCGGCGACCAGGCCGCGTGTGAGTGTCGTCTTGCCCGCGGCGCTGTCGCCGGCGATGGCCAACATCACCGGGCGTGGGCGATCGGGCGTCGGGTCGGCCCGCTGCATCATGACCTTCTTGTAGGGCATGTCACTCCTCGGAGTGTGATTGGGAGATGCCGGCCTGGGCCACGAAGGGCGCTCAGGCCCGAGCGAGCTCGGCCCCGGAGCGGTCGAGATCAGCTCGGGCCTGAAGCTCCTTGATCGCTTCGGCCATGCCCCCGTCGTGGCGGTACAGAGCGCTGCCCACCACGGTGGTCCCCGCCCCGGCCGTGACCACCGCGCCGATGGTGTCGGCATTGATGCCCCCGTCAACCTCGATCTCCACCGACCGACCGGCGACCAGCGACGACGCCGCCGCCACCTTCGACTCCATGGTGTCGATGTAGCGCTGCCCGCCGAAGCCGGGGTTGACGGTCATGATCAGCACCAGATCGACGAGGTCGATCACGTGTTCCACGGCACTCAGCGGCGTAGCCGGGTTCAGGGCCACCCCGGCCTGGGCGCCCGCCTCCATGATCGCCGCCAGGCTCCGGTGCAGGTGCCGGCACGCCTCGGCGTGGACGATGACGCGCAGGCAACCGGCGGCGACCCAACGCTCGACCATCGAGTCCGGGTCGGTCACCATCAGGTGGGCCTCGAAGGGCAGCGTCGTGCGATCCCGCACCGACGCCACCACATCAGGCCCGATCGTGAGGTTGGGGACGAAGCAGCCGTCCATGACGTCCCAGTGGAGGCGGTCGGCTCCGGCCCGCTCGACGAGCTCGACCTCTTCGCCCAGCCGGGAGAAGTCGGCGGTGAGCACCGAGGCGGCGATCAGAGGCGGGGCGCTGGCCATACCAAGACGGTACGCAGAGTCGGCGTCGGCGTCATCCCCGCAACGGGTGAACGGCCGAGGGACGGGGTCTAGGGTGCGAACCATGACTCAGGGGACGCGGGCGGCGCGGCCTCCGACCCGGCTCCTGTTGGTGGACGACCACCAGATGGTTCTGGACGGACTCACCGCCATGCTGCGACCTCATGGCGAGGCGGTGCAGATCGTCGCGGCCACCACCGACCCCGGCGAGGCTCGCCGCCTGGCGGTGGACCTCGATCCCGATGTCGCCCTGCTCGACATCCGCATGCGTGCCGTCACCGGTTTCGAGCTCTGCGAGCAGCTTCTACGGATTCGCCCCGATCTCAAGGTCGTGTTGCTCACTGTCTATGACGACGAGCAGTACCTCTTTCAGGGGCTGAGGGCGGGCGCTGTCGGCTATCTGACCAAGCAGTTGGGGGCGGAGGCCCTCGTCGATCACCTGGCCCGGGTCACGGCCGGCGAGATCGTCGTCGACCCGGCCCTGGCCGGTCGGGTGGCCCTTTCTGCGTCGCGCCTCGAGCGCGGCGAGTTCTGGGTCGGCGCCCACCTCGGGCTCAGCCAGCGGGAGAGCTCTGTGCTGGAGCTGATGGTTCACGGTCATGCCAACCGGGTCATCGCCAGCCGGTTGATGCTGGGCGAGGAGACGATCAAAACCCACGTCAGCTCCATCTTCCGCAAGCTCGGCGTGACCGACCGGACCCAGGCGGTGGCCTTCGCGCTGCGGGAGGGACTGTTCCGTTGAGCGGCCCCGAGGCTCCCGATTCGGAGGCGGGCTGGTCGGGGGTCTTGCGCCGGATCATCGAGCTCAGCACCGAGGAGCGCAACCTGCGCGCCGTCGTGCGCCGGGCGGCGGACCTGGTGGTAGGCACCACCACGGCCGACGCCTGCTTCGTCCACGTGGTCGACAGCGAAGCCGGAGGGCTGGTCCTGGCCGGAGCCACCCCGGAGAGCTTCGACGCCCTCGCCGGCACCATCCGGCTCCGGATCGGCGAAGGGGTGGCCGGATGGGTGGCGGAGCGGGGCGAGCCGGCCCTGATCGACGACAAGTGGACCGACTCGCGGTACGTGTACATCCCCGCCCTGCGGGGCGAGGACTTCGCATCGATGCTCTCCGTGCCGATGCTCCGCCCTGAGGGCGTCGTGGTCGGGGTCCTCAACGTCCACGCCCACGATGCCAACCACTTCAGCACGCGGGACCTGGGCCGGCTGGCCGAGGTGGCCGGCCTCCTGGCCGGCATCGTGGAGAATGCCGTGCTCTATGACCGCCTGGCCACCCGGGAGCGCCAGCTGGAGCAGTTCGCCGCTCGGACCATCGAGTTGCAGGAGGTCGAACGCCGCCGCATCGCGGGTGACATCCACGACGGGATCAGCCAGCGATTGGTCAGCGCCTTCTACCACCTGAGTGCGGCAAGGTCACTGAGCGGGCCGGGCGATGCCCTCGTCGAGTTGCTGGCCACCAGCGCCCTGCTCACCGATGCCCTCGAGGAGGCTCACCGGGCGATCGTCGGACTGCGCCCTTCGGTCCTCGACGATCTCGGTCTGGCCGCCGGCATCACCAGCCTGGCTGGCTCCCTCGGCGCCGGCGTCACCACCGAGGTCCATGTCGAGCTGGGGTCGCGCCAGCTCCCCACCCACGTCGAGACCGCCCTGTACCGGATCATCCAGGAAACCCTCCAGAACGTGGCCAAGCATGCCCACGCCTCGGTTGTCGAGATCACCCTCTCGTGGCAGAACGGGTCCGTGCGGCTGACGGTGCGCGACGACGGTGTCGGCTTCGATGCCCAGGGACCCGCTCGACCGATGTCGTTCGGCTTGGTCGGCATGGCGGAGCGCGCCGCCCTGCTCGACGCCCACCTCGATGTCAGCTCCCACGTCGGTGACGGGACGACGATCACGGTGACGGTGCCCATCGGCTCGCCGTCGCCGGCCGGCCCCGATGACCGGCGCCTCCGGCGCCGAACCCGCTGAACCAGGTCCGGCTCAGCCCTCCGAGTCGGTGTCCGCCTCCGCGTCCGCGTCGGAATCCGAGTCGGCGTAGTCGAACACCCGACTCTTGCGGATGTCATCGGCCTCGATGCGCATCAGGTCCGCCCTGGTCACCTGGGTCGACGCCGCCGACATGAGCCGGTCGGCATGGCGGAGCCGGGCTCGCTCCAACGCGTTGCGGACGCTGCGAGCGTTGGCGAAGTTTGCCTGCCGCCTCCGCCGTTCCAGATAGGCGACGAACACCTCCTCGGCCTCGTCGGAGAGGAAGTACCCCTGCTCGGCGAGCATCAGCTTCCCGATGGCGAGCAGCTCATCGGCGTCGTAGTCGGGGAAATCGATGTGGTGGGCGATGCGCGAGCTCATCCCCGGGTTGGACGTGAAGAACGTGTCCATGCGGTCGGCATAGCCGGCCAGGATCACCACGAGATCCTCCCGGTCCCGCTCCATGGCCTGGAGGAGGATCTCAATCGTCTCCTGCCCGTAGTCCCGCTCGTTCTCCACCCGGTAGAGGTAGTACGCCTCATCGATGAACAGGACCCCGCCCATGGCCCGTTTGAGGACCTCGCGGGTCTTGGGGGCGGTATGGCCGATGTACTCACCGACGAGGTCATCCCGGGTCACCGAGACGACCTTGTTGCGACGGATGTAGCCGATCTGATGCAGCAGCTCGGCCATGCGCAGAGCCACCGTCGTCTTCCCGGTCCCCGGGCTTCCGGTGAAGCACATGTGCAGGTTGGGCGGGCTGGACTCCAGCCGGAAGCGGTGGCGCAGGCGGTCCACCACCAACAACGACGCGATCTCCTGCACCCGCGCCTTCACCGGCACCAGACCGACCAGCTCGCGGTCCAGGCGTTCGAGGACGTCGTCAATGTCGTAGGTGGCGCGCTCCGCCTTCAGGTCAACGGTGTCGTCGTCGTCCAACCAGCTTTCGCCGTCGGCCTCCTCCGCGTCACCGTTGGCGCCGGTCCCCCCGGTCGTGCTCGGCGCGCCGCCCGACGGCTGGGTCATAGAGAAGCCGGAACGGCGTTGCTCCCCGGTCTCAGCCATGCTCAGCTGCTCACGTAGCGCTCGCCGCGGGGCTTGTCAGTGGCGTAGGAGTGGAGGGTGTAGCGGACCTGGCGGTCAGCGGACTCCTGGCGCTCCAGGCGGAAGCCGGGCTCCTCGTCGGGGCGGTTGACGATGAACGACAGGGCCGTGGTCTGGCGGTGCAACCTGGCGTCGTAGGCGTTCACCCGGATGTAGTGGTTGGGATAGGCCTCCCGGCACCGGGTGACCTCAGTCATGGGGCCGGCGGCGTCGTTCACCTCGAACATGGGCAACTCCCACATGTCCCAGTAGACGTTCCTCGGGTGGGGGTCGTCGGTCATCTCGATGGCGATGGCCCAGCCGTTGTCGATGGAGTACTGGATCTGGGCCTTGATCTCGTCGTCGGTGAAGTCGGGTAGGTGGGAAAAGGTCCCTTGGTTCAGGCGCATTGCTTGGCTCCTCGGTGGGGGTGGGGTCAGGTGCTGGGGGTGGCCACGGCGTCGGGCGTGTCCGTCGACTCGTAGTTGAAGGAGATCTCGCCCCACGTGTCGAGGGCGGTCTGCAGGGCGGGGCACTTCTTGGCGGCCGCCTTGAGGATGTCGGGTCCTTCGTTCACGTAGTCCTTGCCCTCGTTGCGAGCCTTGATCATGGCCTCGGCGGCAACCCGGTTGGCCGACGCGCCGGCCGCGATGCCCATCGGGTGACCGATGGTGCCGCCTCCGAACTGCAGCACCACGTCCTCCCCGAGGTAGTCGAGGAGCTGGTGCATCTGCCCGGCGTGGATCCCGCCGGATGCGACGGGCATGGTCCCGGGCATGGACGCCCAGTCCTGATCGAAGTAGATGCCCTGGGCCGGGTTGGCTTCGACATGGTTGAGGCGCAGCGTGTCGTAGTAGCCCCGGATGATGTTGGGGTCGCCTTCCAGCTTGCCGACGACGGTGCCGGAGTGGATGTGGTCCACGCCCAGGAGCCGGCACCACTTGGCCAGGACCCGGAAGTTGACGCCGTGGTTCTTCTGGCGGGCGTAGGTGGCGTAGCCGGCCCGGTGGAGGTGGAGGATCATCCCGTTGGCGCGGGCCCAGTTAGACATCGAGCTCATGGCGGTGAAGCCGATGGTGAGGTCCATCATGATGATGACGCTGCCGATCTCCTTGGCGAACTCGGCCCGCTCGTACATCTGCTCCATGGTCCCGGCGGTCACGTTGAGGTAGTGGCCCTTCACCTCGCCGGTCTCGGCCTGGGCTCGCTGCACGCCCTCCATGGAGAACAGGTAGCGGTCACGCCAGCGCATGAACGGCTGGCTGTTGATGTTCTCGTCGTCCTTGGTGAAGTCCAGCCCGCCCCGCAGGGCCTCGTAGACCACCCGCCCGTAGTTGCGGGCGGACAGCCCGAGCTTGGGCTTGGTGGTCGCTCCGAGGAACGGCCGACCGTACTTGTTGAGGTACTCCCGCTCCATGACGATCCCGTGGGGGGGACCGGGGAAGGTCTTCACGTAGTGGGTGGGGATGCGCATGTCCTCCAGGCGCAGCGCCTTGAGGGCCTTGAAGCCGAACACGTTGCCGATGATCGACGACGTCAGGTTGGCGATCGACCCTTCCTCGAACAGATCGATGTCGTAGGCGATCCAGGCGATGTACTGGCCCTCTGAGCCCGGCACCGGGTCGACCTTGAAGCACTTGGCCTGGTAGTGCTCGTGCGCCGTCAGGCGGTCGGTCCACACGACCGTCCACGTCGCCGTCGAAGACTCCCCCGCCACGGCTGCGCCAGCCTCGTTGGGCTCGACGCCGGGCTGGGGGGTGATCCGGAAGGCACAGAGGATGTCGGTGTCCTTCGGCTGGTAGTCCGGCTCCCAGTAGCCCATCTCGGCGTAGGGGATGACACCCGCCGCCCACCGATCGGTCTTTGCCGCCTTGCCGTTCCCTGATTCAGCCTTGCCGTTTCCTGATTCAGCCATGGTTCTCGTCTCCTCAACCTCTTGGGTCCTACTTACGAGCATGATGGCTCTATCATTAGCTGTCTACCCTTTCTTGGCCGCCCTCTCATCACCGATCGCTTATCTATGACCCCCAGCCAGCTGCACACCTTCGTCGCCATCGCCGACGCCGGATCCGTCCGGGAGGCGGCCCAACGCCTGGTGGTGAGCCAGTCGGCGGTGTCATCCGTGCTCGCCGCCCTCCAGGAGGAGCTCGGTGTCCGACTGGTCGAGCGCGACGGCCGGGGCCTGCGTCTGACCGAGGCCGGGCAGGTGTTCGCCCGCTACGGACGCCGGATCCTGGGGCTGTGGGACGAGGCCCGGGTGGCCACGGTGGCCAAGGCCGATCCGGAGCACGGCCGTCTGCGCCTGGCCGCCGTCACCACCGCCGGCGAGCACGTGGTACCCCCCCTCCTCGCCGCCTTCCGCCCGGCCCACCCCGACGTGGAGGTCAGCCTCGAGGTGGGCAACCGCAGCCGGGTCTGGGAGCTGCTGAGCCATGGCGGTGCCGACCTGGGCGTGGGCGGGCGACCTCCCTCCGGCGGCCAGCTGATCAGCCTGGCCGCCACGGACAACGAGCTGGTGGTCATCAGCGCCCCGACCGAGGGCTCCACCCCCGCCGTTCGCTCCGTCACCGTGGCCCAACTCGGGCAACGGACCTGGCTGGTGCGCGAACCCGGTTCCGGGACGGCCTCCACCGCCGACGAGTTGCTCTCCGACCTGGGCATCGATCCCCCCCGGCTGACCCTGGGATCCAACGGGGCGATCCGCGAATCGGTCATGGTCGGCCTCGGCATCGCCCTCGTGTCATGGGCTGCCGTGGCTCGGGAGCTCGCCGAGGGGACCCTGGAGGAGTGGCGGGCCGGACCGCTGCCCCTCCGACGGCGCTGGCACCTCCTGGCCCAGGGGGAGGACGAGCTGCCGGCCACCGCGCTGCTGTTCAGAGACCACGTGCTGGGCGACGCCGCTCCGGCATGGCTGCCGCCCGGCTCCGGGCAGTCGCCCTGAGCGCTCCGGCGGGCGTTCCCTCACGACCTCCCCCGCTTCGGGGAGGAAGGTGGCCCACTCCGGTGCCTAGGGTCGTCGCCA
>JALYVP010000039.1 GCA_030853185.1 Actinomycetota bacterium
TCGTGACATCTCGGATCTCCTGAAGCGGGATCGTGCGTCGCGAGACCGTGATGCTCGTGCGCTCGACGACGAACGGCCCTGAGAGAAGCGGCCGGATTGTCAGCAGTAGGAAGATGAGGGTCACGAGCCCGAAGGGGTAACCGATCACCCGGTATTCGGCATTCCTGGAAAGGCTCCTTCAGCCGCTCGGAGGCCGACCGACTGAGCGCAGCCGCCGAGGCCGCCGGCATGAGCCGCTCCGCCTTCGTCCGCCAGGCCGCGCTGACGTCGACCGCCGGCAGGGTCGTCGACGTCGCCAGAGTCAAACGCAACGTCGACGAAGCCGAACGTCAACTAGCCGCTGCCCGCCAAGCCCTTGGCTGAAACGCCCATCGCCGCAAGCGCATCCTTGTGGGCAAGGCGCACGACTCAGGTGCTGGGCTCCAGGCTGATCAAGGCCTGTCCAGTCGCTGGATCGAAGGGCACCGATTCGTGGTCGTGCACGATGCGCCAGCGTCCGGCCATTCGACGGCAGCACAAGGTCGCACGCACCCACATGCTCACCGGGGCACCGGTCTTCAGCGTTCCGCCGACGTGGTACAGGAACGAGCAGAAACCGAGCTCGTCGTTGGCGCTGACTTGCACGTCGCGCACCTTGTAGTCGATCGGACCGTCGTATCCATCGAACCATTGCTGCAGGTGGTCGGCGACGGCCTGGCTACCCCGTGAGTTGAGCGGGGGCAGTACGTCGAAAGTGATGACGTCGTCGCTTGGCCGAGCGGCGAGCGTTGCACTGTCTCGATCGCGGACGGCGTGCACCCGCTCGTCGACCAGGTCGCGCAGCTCCTGCTCGGCGCTCACGGCTGCTCCATCAGCACGGCCGCGAGGTTGTCGAGCTGTGCGCCAGTGCCGGTGCGCCGGGACTCGGGATTGTCGAGCCCGTCGAGGTAAGCGCCTTGCTCGGTGTGGACGAGGTGAGTACCGGTCGCCGTGGCGGTCAGCTCCACGGCGGCGACCGAGACCGACGTTCGCCGGCCGTCGACTGACATCTCGTAGGTGGTGACGATCCGCTCGTTGTCGACGATGTCGCGGTACTGGGCGTCGTAGGTGAACACCGGCTGGGTGCCGGTGGGCGTGCGGAAGCTCTCCATGCCGCCCACGCGAAAGTCGCCGCGGTAGTCAGGAGCCTCGTTCCCGGACAGGTCGAACCAGCGCACCTTCACCGCCGGGTCCGCCCACGCAGCGAATACCCGCTCGGGCGGGTGCGGGTAGTCGCGTTCGGCGGTCCAGCTGCTGTTGTCGATGCTCACCCTCGTAGTCCTCGATTCGGCGTCGGTGGTGGGACGTCGAGCTGCGCCTGCTCGTCGAGCACGGCGCCGAGCCGGTCGAGCCGGCGCTCCCAGACGGTGCGCCGATCGGTGAGCCACTGCTCGACTGAGCGCAGCGCGCTCTCGTTGACCGAGCACTCACGCACCCGGCCAGTCTTACGGGACGCGACCAGACCACTGGCCTCGAGCACCTGCACGTGCTGTACGACTGCGGCCAGCGTCATCCGCAGCGGCCGCGCAAGCTCGGTGACCGACGCCGGACCACGAGCGAGCCGGTCGATCATCTGGCGTCGGCTGGGATCGGACAGCGCCTGAAAGGCCCGATCGAGCACATCCAGACGATCACCCATGTCGCCGATCATAGAGACAGGTCGCATCATGGTCAAGTCGTTGCTTGAGTATCGGATGCCGACAGCACTCTCGAGCACGTACGACCCGGTCGACCAACCTGCACTGCCTTTCTCCGCCGGTCTCGGCCGAGACCCTTGTGCCACAGGACGATCGGTGACCGGTCACCGATCTTTAGGAGTGCTCCGTCAGCAACTGGGCGAGGATAACGAGCTCGTTGTTGAGTGTTGCGGCGATGTCTGCCGGGTCGAGGTCGGGCAGCAACGGAAGTGTCATCTCGATGATGGTTCCGCCGCATGGGGCGGGGAAGGGCTCGGCTGTAGGCGCCGCCCTCATGTCCGGGGGCGGCCTCCGGGAGGTATTCGACTGTTCGAGCATCGTGCTGTGTGACGATCCGCAGGTTGAACTGTCGATCGTCTTTCGTCGCGCGCCACCGGGAAGGTGACCAGCTGACACCACGCGCCGACCAGCTGGCCCGGTAGCGCAGCTCGATCAGCCAGATCGCTTGCGAACACGTCGTCGAGGATGTCGAAACGCTCGAACCAGGTGACAACGCCGCCTAGGCGCTCAGTGACTTCCCGTCCTTGCCGGCCCATGACGTCATCGAGCCCGACGACCGAAGAGGCGAGGTCACCCGAGCGCACACCGACCACGGCATGGGCGCCAACGGGAGACAGCTCAACATTGAGACAGCTCAGGCAGGTGCCGTAGGAGACGGTCGCAGGAGAAGCATGCAATCCACCCACGAACGCGCTGAACGAGCTCGGCGCCTGGCGTCGATCCGGCATGTCCACAACATCAATCGGCGAGCCGAGACTGATGATCAGCGTGAGAAACGGAGACGGCTGCAACCCAGGCTCCACTCCCTCCAAACGGGTACCCAAGTACCGGTGAATGAACGGACGCAGGCGCCCGGCCGGGCGACGAACGCCTTCACCGAGATGCGCGGCGCGGCGAAGCTCGGCGGCATTGCGTGGACGTTCCGCCGGTGGACCGGCTAGTCACCAGCGACTCGCTGTCCTCGATCTGGTCCAGCGTGGAACGTCTCGGCCAGGCGCGATAGGCCGGTCGCGATTTCCGCGGGGGCATGGGTTGTGAAAGACAACCGCAGCGTAGCGGGGTTGGGGTCGCCCGCAAAGAATGGGGCGCCTGGCACGTATGCGACGCCGCGGTCGATGGCGTGGGGAAGCAGTGCGGTTGCGTCGTAGCCAGGTGGCAGCTGAGTCCAGACGAACATTCCGCCTTGCGGATGATTGTGGCGGGAGCCAGCCGGCAACGCCGCTGCGAGCCCATCGAGCAGTGCAGTCATCCGCTCCCCGTACGCCGCGAGTGTGCTGGCGAGGTACGCGTCGAGATCGTGGGTCGAAAGCCACCGGGCGGCCGCGGTCTGATCCAGTGTGGAGGTATGCAGGTCCGCCGCTTGCTTGGCGATCGTGAGCGCTGGCCGAATGGCGCGCGGAGCTCGCACCCAGCCGATCCTCAGCCCTGGTGCGAGCACCTTCGACAACGTCGAGAGCAGCAGCGCCCGGTCCTCCGCTCCGGGCATCGCTGCGACCGGGGGCAGGGGATCGCCGTCGTAGCGAAGCTCCGAGTAGGGGTCGTCCTCCACCAGCCACAGCCCGATCCGGGCGGCGACCTGCGCGAGGGCGCGGCGCCGCTCGACGGTCAGCGTCCGACCGGTCGGGTTTTGGAACGTTGGGATGAGGTAGAGCGCCTTCGCTGACAGCCTGGTCGCGAGATCGGCGGCCGCGTCGGGGTAGATCCCGTGGTCGTCACCCGGCACGCCGACCACCCGAGCGCCAGCGAGCCTGAACGATTGCAGGGCGGCCAGGTATGACGGTTCCTCCACCAGCACCACGTCGCCCGGGTCGAGCAGCGCCGCGCCGACCAGCGTGAGCGCCTGCTGCGACCCCGTACAGATCAGCAGATCCTCGGCGGCGGTGGGCAGGCCCCGGGCCGACGTCCGGGCCGCGATCGCCTGGCGCAGAACCGGGTCCCCTTCGGTCGTGGAGTACTGCAGGCTGTGGCCGGCGCGCTCCCCGTCCAGCGCCCACGCCATCGCCTCGGCCAGGCCAGCTGCGTCGAAAAGCTCCGGTGCGGGCAGGCCACCGGCGAACGAGATGATGCCGGGCCGTTGGGTTAACGCCAGGATGTCGCGGACCGGGGACGACTGGACGTTCCCGAGCCGCACCGCCAGCGGGGGCGGGGAGGACGTCATCTACGCAGGCTACGTCCTACATGCCCCGCGCAGACCGACGATGGCGCACGACTGGACTGCCTGACACCAACGACTCCGGCCATCGTGACCTGCAGCGAGCAGAATAACACGGAGGTCGAAATTTCCTCCCACTGGTCGATGGTGTCAGCGGGCCGACCGGGGACAAGGGGGCGCCGTGGGAGCCCGAGGAGTGTGTTCGGTGATCCCCGAGCTGGTGGCCCGGGTCGCGTCCAATGCGCCGATGAGCGGGGTGCGCGAGCACAACTGACGGGGCCGTCGCGCCCGACTTCGGCATGACAAGCTCTCACCATGCCGTTCACCGTCACCGAGCTGCACCAGGCACTGCGCACGCTCGACACCGTCCGTTACGGGTCCGCTGATCTGTCGTCCGCCCTCGACCGGATCGTCAGGGCCACCCACGACCTGTTCTCCGTCGACGGAGCGGCACTCATGTTGATCGACGATCAGCTGATCCTACGCAACGCCGTGGTGTCCGACGAGCGCCTCTCGCCGTTGGAGGACCTGCAGCTGCGGCACGGCTCCGGGCCATGCGTGGAGGCGTTCGAGCGCAAAACGCTCGTGAGCTGCGACGACCTGGCGGCCGACGACCGCTGGAAGGAGTTCGCCGCTGAGGCGACGGACCTGGGTCTGCGGGCCATGCTGGCCAGCCCCATCCCCTTCGCCACCGATGCGGTCGGGGTCGTCGCCGTGTTCTCGGCCGAGCGCCACCCCTGGACGCCTGAGGGCGAGCTGGCGCTCACCGCCTTCACCGACCTCGCCGCCCTGGCCATCACCATGAGCCTGCGCAGCGACGAGCGGGGCGAGCGCGCCAACCAGCTGCAGCAGGCGCTCGATGCGCGCGCCTGCATCGAGCAGGCCAAGGGGATCCTGGTCGGCACCGAGGGTCTCAGCGCCCGGGAGGCCTTCGAACGCCTGCGATCCGACGCCCGCCGGCAGCGGCGGAAGCTGGCCGATGTAGCATCCGAGGTGGTGGCCCGGGCCCAGGGCGGCTGACCGGCGGCGCTGGCGGCCGCCGCCCTGTGCCGACCTGTCTAGAAGTAGTGCCGGCGGCCGAACACGGCGTGGCCGGTGGTGCCGAGCAGCAGCAGCACGAGGCCGACGAGCACGGCCAGGATCCCGAGCGACCACACGATGGCGATCTTCGTGATGAGGCCGAGAGCCAACAGGATGATGCCGAGGACGATCACAGCTACCT
Organism: Actinomycetota bacterium; assembly: GCA_030853185.1. Classification (GTDB taxonomy): domain Bacteria; phylum Actinomycetota; class Acidimicrobiia; order Acidimicrobiales; family Palsa-688; genus JALZAH01. The sequence goes on from JALYVP010000039.1 coordinate 5,090, forward strand.
CGCTTCTGGAGGACAGTTTCCTCCGACGCCTCGGAGATCGGACCAGGAGGGCGGCGCAGGGCCGGCGGGGGTCGGGGCAACGAGGTGGAATGGGTCGCGGGGTGCGGGCGACGTTCACGTCTGTCGTACCCCGCTTCCCCCTCCCTCAACCAGCCGGGAGGCCTACTACGCTGCGGAGCCGTACACCGGGTGTGCACGCCCGAGTAGCTCAGTTGGCCAGAGCAGGCGCCTTGTAAGCGTCAGGTCGTCGGTTCGACTCCGACCTCGGGCTCCGCGAGACCCTGCTCAGCGGGGTGCGGGGAGTGGGAGCGGTCTCGAAGCCACCCGGATGGAACACCCAACCACCGCCCGGTCCCCACCGCCAAAGCGGGTTGCTTGCCGCATCCACCTCCTGGTTGGCCCGGTGCCCTTTCAACTCGGTGGCGACAGTTGTGGCGAGCACAATGACCCGCTGGCCGTGCTCGGACTTCGGCGGAGAGTCCAGCAGGCCACCGTTGCGGCGTAGTGGGCAGTCTGCACCGCGCTTGGTCGGGTGAACCTTGCGATCCGCTCCTATGTAGGTACAGTGCTCCGGGTCACCGCACCCGTGGACCGAAACATTGGTCCGGTGGCGAACTCGCTGCGGCCCCGTCTGACGTTCACGCCCTGTGGTCCCGGTCTAACCGTCTTGAGTGCACCGAGCCTCAAGGCCAGCGTGCGGGCCGTGGCGTGCGTTGAGAACCCGAGATGCCAAGGCGTGGCTCAGGAGTACGTTCCCGACGCCCGCTGCCACGAACAGAACAACATCCACCGTCCCGTCGATGGTCACGAACCACAGCGGGCCGTAACCGTTCGCAGACATGTGCGCCCCAGCACCACGGGCAAGGGTGGATATCAACCCGTAGCCGCCGTAGACGCCGACAAGCGCGGCCAGCCCGAACGGCAACGTCAGCCCAACCGCAGCGAGAGAGCACACCGTGGTATGGGTCACGGCGGCAGCAATGGCAACGGCGGCCACGACGGCCAGGTACAACAAGCCACCGGTCCGCCACCGTCGGTTCAGCCGGGACAGGGCAGCCATCACTACCAGTGTTGCCGATGTCCGCTGCGTCACCCGGGACCGGATGTGCCTTGGACCCCTCGGGTCTGGATGGCAGCGAGGAGGCCGATCAGCGTCTCCAGGCGGCGCGGCGTTGATGTCGCCCCACCGTCCACCTTGACCGTGTGGCCTTCGTAGCGGACCAGGTAGCGGTAGTCGTCCGGGTAGGGAGATGAGGTGGTGTAGCTACAGTCGAGGCTGTCGAAATGGGCTTCGCCCAGCAGTGCCCTGAGCTTCGCGAACTCGCCTGGCAGAAGCAGCACCACAGTGGTCGTGCCACGCCGGGAACCCCGCCCTCGGCTCGCGGTGGCCTTGCCCTGGCTGTCGATCACCAGCGTGTCGTCGAACCCGGCCAACCCGCCCGTGCGGTTGTAGGTCACCGAACTGTGAGGCTCCGGGGGCAACTGGCTCCCGTAGTCCGAGTGGCAACACCCCGCCAGCGCCGCCACCAGCGCGAGGAGGGCCACCTCCAAACGCCATCTCCTTCGGCTTCCTGCGGGCTTGCTCATCGGGACCCCAATCATGTCCCCGCTGACGCCGTGGATGTCGCCAAGCCCGACAGGGTGATCTTGGACCGACCGGCTCGACTCGGCGGTGATGATCGAAGACGACGCTCAGGTCTTGTTTTGATGGCGGGACGAAGCGCGAGACCGGGAGGACGAAGCCCGGCTCGTTTGGAGCCCAGAAGTGCCCGGTGCTGGGCGCGGAGTTGGCCAGAGGCTAGCTGACTCGACTGTGGTAACGACCGATGGCCCTCGCAAACTCGGTCCTCAGTGGCGTAGGGGCCATCCTTGACACATACCCCAGTCATTGTTATATGTTGGGGCATGGCTGCTCGGGCGATGACGGATTCGGCCTTCTCGGTGTTGACTTCCCTGGTCGGCCAGCCCCTGCACGGCTACGGGATCATGCAGGCCGTGGCCGCCCTCTCCGAAGGGCGGCCACGGCTGCCGGTGGCCACCGTGTATGCCGTGCTCGACCGGCTCACGGGCGACGGGCTGGTCGAGGTCGACCGTGAGGAGGTATGCGACGGCCGGCTTCGCCGTTACTACCGGGTGACCGATGAAGGAGCCAGGACACTGCTGGTCGAGGCGGAGCGCCTGTCCGCCAGCGCCCGGCTGGCCACCGAGCGGGTACGGGTGTGGTCTCTGCGGCCCTCGCTGAGGGGGGAGACAGCATGGGTGTGACCGGCGTGGGTGTGACCGGCGTGGAGTGCCGCTACCGGACGGTGCTGCGCCTGCTGCCCCGGTGGTACCGGGCGGAGCGGGAAGACGAGATGGTGGCAACCTTCTTGGAAGAGTGGAGGGAGTTTGACGATCTTGATCTGGAGTACCGGTGGCCGCCGTGGTCGGAGACGGCCAGCGTTGCCTCTTCCGCAGTCCGGCTGCGCCTGGGCGGGACAGGTGCTCCCGCTCGCTCGCTCGCCTGGGGGGAGGCGAGCCGCCTCGTCGCTCTCCTGGGTCTGTTGGCCTATGCGGCCCTGACGGTGCTCGGGTTCGCGTCGGTGATCGGTCTTCACCTACACACCCAGGTGCTCCCGACCACCAGGTTCTATCTTGCACCCACCGTCGGAGCCGTCGGGTCATTCATAGCGGTCGTCGTCGGCTACCGACGGGCGGCGAAGCTCCTGGGCGCGGGGCTGGTGGTCGTCAACCTTGTTGAGATGGCAACCCAGTTTTTCGGCGGGGGGCGGCCGTCGGCTGGGTGGCTGGGCCTGGTACTGGTCAGCAACTTGCCGGTGTGGGTGCCGGTACTCGCCTTGGTCTGCTCGTTCCATGCCGAGGCGCCCCCGGTCCGCCATCCCCACCGCTGGCTCGTCGCCCTTCCCGCTGGGACCCTCGCCCTCGTCGTCATTGCCCACCTGGCATACCTGGCCGGGGGCCTGCTCGATGTCACCTCGCTGGTCAGCGTGGCGCTGGTCGTCGGGGCAGTGGGATACCTGCTGGCCGCCCGGCGGCAGCCAGGCGCTCCGTCACCGGCGTGGCCGCTGGCCCTCGCCGTGGGAGCCGCCGTACTACTCGTCGTGTCGTTGGCCACCATCGGCTACTCCTTCCTCGAAGGAGCCTTCCCGCCCGTGGTCATCAACGTCGTCTACGCGCAGACAGCGATGCTGACCGCGGTCGGCCTGACCCTCGCAGTCACAGGTACTAGATCCCTACGACGCCTCCCCCATCCTGTGATGAGCGCGCCCGCCGACTGGACCCGACCGGACAACGACCTTGGACACCTGCCGTGAGAAACCATCGGAGCGTCCCTACCGAATCTGGAGTTGACGTGGCGAGCAAACAGAACCAAATGCGGCCGGTGAGGCACGCAGCAATGGTGACGGTGGCAGCGGTGGCCGTCTCACTCAGCGTTGTGGGGTGCGGAGGAGGAGCGTCGGCGAAGACCGCCGATGCCCTGCAAATGCGACCGGTAGAGAAAACCTCACACGGGTCGTGCGCCACAGGATCGCGTACGACGAACCCGCCCGGCGCCTCACCCGCTGAACTCTCGTCGCTCAACGGCGACACCTGCTTCACCCTGGGCAGGCAAGTGGTCGGCTTCGACCGTGCTGGGGCGGGTGTCCCGTCCAGCACCGGCAGTCTGGCAAGCCCACGCCTGCTCGTGACGCTCCCGGCTGGCACATCGACCGCCCTCAATGCCTACGCAGGCAAGCATGTGGGGGACATGCTCGCGGTGGTGATGTTCGGCAAGGTCCTTGAAGCTCCGCAGATCGAAGCTGCTTCGTTCAATGGCAACATCGTCCTGACCGGTCTTACGCCCGGGCAAGCTCACATGGTTCAGACGGCACTCGCACCCTGACACCCCGAAAGGGGTTTGAGGAGCGCTTGGCTTGGCCAACGCGGCTGCCAGCCAGTCGTGATTGCCCCGGCGAAAGCGGCACGGATCGTCATCCGGACGGGCCGGCCTTTGGGTACCGGGCGACGTAGCGGCGTTGCCACGGCGTCTCGACGGCCCGAGCGTTGTAGTTGTCCCGTACGAACGCCACCGCTTGGTCAGCGGGCACGCCGTCGATCACCGCGATGCAGGCGAGCGCCGTGCCGGTCCGACCCCGCCCACCGTCACAGGCGACCTCCACCCGCTCGTTGCCGGCCCGGGACCACGCCTCGCTCAGCGCCTCGGCGACGTCACCGCGGGCGCTGGGCAGGCGGAAGTCGGGCCACTTGCCCAGCGCACCGGCCACGGAGACGGGCCTGGTCGTGCCCGGAACAGGTGGAGTGCAAAAGGTGGGAGTCGGTCCGGGCGGAAGAGGCCGGCGGAGTGCCCGGCCGGGGCTGCACGACCCCGGTTCTTGACTGCCGATATTCGCGTCTGAGAGGGTCGGGGAGGTGGCTGCATGGCACGAACTCCGGTCTGCGGAGCCCGAGCTGGCCGGTGCCGGCCGGGAGTTGCTCTACCCGCACGGCGCTGGCCTCGCCTTCCTCGCCACGGTCCGCTCCGACGGTGGTCCCCGCCTCCACCCGATGTGGCCGCTGCTGACCGAGGACGAGCTGTTCGCGTTCATTATCCCGTCGCCCAAGCAGACCGACCTCCGCCGTGACGGGCGTTACGCGCTGCATTCGTTCCCGACCGAGGACAACGAGGACACCTTCTCAGTCAGCGGGCGTGCCCGGCTAGAAGAAGACCCGTCGACGAGGCGTGGACTTGAGGACCAGTTCGCCCGAGAACACGAAACGCTCGGCGTGCCAACACCTGACCCAAACGATGCTCTGTTCAGCTTCGACATCGAGTCCTGCGTGCTCACGCGAGCGACGGGGCGCGGCCACTTCACCCCCGCCCACAAGGTCTGGCGGCCGTAGCCCGAAACCCGCTTGTGGGCCCCGTAGAACCATCGACTTGTGGGACGGGATTGGCCTTGCTCGAAGTCGCCCCGACGGGTTGCTGATCTACGGTGCAATAAGGACCGGTTCTGGCGGTGTGTGACCGTCTGGTACCGCCCAATGAGAAGGCGCCATCCGGCAGCGGGAAGATGGCCACGGGAACCGCCACAAACGAAGAGAGAACCGAACTGAGCGCGTCCGGTGGCGTCAAGAACAGGAAGAGCGCGCCGGTCCAAAGCGGGTGGAGGGTGGGGCCAGAGCCGGACCGCCATGTCCATCTTCTCGAAGGAGTTCTCCACATCGCATAGAGGATGGAAGACCAACAGGAACTCGGCCAATCGGCCTGGCGCCAGGCCGAGGCCGACGATGCCGCTCGCGGGGCTTCCGCCCTGCCGTCTGGACGGGACGTGGCCGGGAGGAAGACGCGCATGGCTTGGGGGAGTTGCGCCGAACCTGCTGAGTCGTCGCCGACCGCGATCCACAGCGACAGGTCATCGGGAAAGACCCCCTTGATCAGACCCGGATAGGTAGAGGGTGGCATGGTCCATGGTCGTCGCTTGGCACCCCTCGAAGTCGTCGCTGGCCGACCATGGGCCGTGGCCACCGAGGTCACCGCTGCAGACCCGGCCGGGCGGGCCCGCCAAGCCGTCAGTGCTCGCCGGGCCCAGGGTGTGCGCCCGACCCGGCTGGCCGTGCCTTCGACGACGCCGCTGCCGGAAGGTCATGTCCGAGCGCATCGGGGAGCGGCGTTGGTAGGGTTCACCAACGATGGAGAAGCAACAGCGGGTCCTCGGGCTCACCGCCCTCGCCGTGGCCGCCGTCGTCACGGTCGGGGCGACGTTCGGTCGGTGGGTCGACTTCTCCAGCGTGCTAGGTGGCTTCGGGGCGCCCCGCGCCGGTCTGTACAACCGCTCAGGTGTTGGCACCGGCGAGGGCCAGTGGGTGCTGGCTGCAGGGGTCACGTTCGCCGTGGTGTGTGTCGTCGCGGCGCTGCGGCCGCGTGTGGCTGCCACCGCCGCCGTCCCGGCGGGGGTTGCAGGCGCAGCGCTCGGGCACTTCCTCCGGGTCTGGCCGTCGGAGCTGAGGACTCCGTGGCCCTGGGTTGCCCTGGTCGCCGCGTTCGTCGGTGTTGTCGCAACGGGTCTACTCTGGCCGGGGAGGGTTTGGGCGCGCGCGCTGCTCTCGGCCGGGGCGGTCGTCACAACCGGTGCGGCCTTGTTGGTGGTGCATGCGATCACGATCCATCATTCGCCGCACGCGCCGATCGTGAACGCAGTCTTCCCCGCCGGCTGGTGAGGCCCGCCGGCGATGGCGTGGTGGTGGGCATCTCGGGAACCGACGGCATTCCCAGCTTCGGGCTCAGCCCGGCCGGTCCTGAGGCCAGGGAGCTGCACATGGCGTTCCGTGCCCCCGACCGAGCCGCGGTCGATGCGGTCCACGAGGCGGCGATGAGCGCAGGGGAAGAGGTGCTCCATGCGTCCTGAGAGTGGCCCCAATACCACCCTGGCTACTACGGCGTGTTCTTGCGCGATCCTAACGGCCATAACGTGGAGGCCGTCCACCACGGCAACTGACGGCGAGGCGGACCCGGCGCTGGTTGCCGCCACCACAGAAGCGCTGGCGGCAGCGGCGGATCCGGGCCGTGCCCCGGCGATGCAGGCGTATATGAAGTCGGACATGCCCTACCTGGGAGTCTCGCTTCCAAAGGCCCGAGCTCTGACCAAAGCGGCAGCGGCTGAGCACCCGCCTGCCTCGGTCATCGCCCTGGGAGCCACTGCGGCGGTGCTTTGGCGTACCGCCACTCACCGCGAGCAGCGCTACGCGGCCACCGAGCTGACCGGCCTACGCCAGGCCGAGAGGGCGCTGAAGTTGCTCCCGCTGTACGAGGAGATGATCGTCACCGGGGCCTGGTGGGACCACGTGGACGCGGTGGCGCTCCGCCTGGGCCGGCTGCTGGTCGACCATCCCGCTCGGCTGCGCCCGCTGCTGCTGGCCTGGTCGACTTCGGCGGATCGGTGGCTGCGGCGGGCCAGCATCGTCGCCCAACTCGGCGCGAAGTCCCGCACCGACGTCGATCTGCTCGCCAGGGTCATCGACGCTAACGCCACCGACGGGGACTTCTTCATCCGCAAGGCCATCGGCTGGTCGTTGCGCGACTACACCCGGAGCGATCCAGAGTGGGTCAGGGGTTTCGTCGCCGCCCGGGCCAGCACCCTGAGCGGGCTGTCCCGGCGAGAAGCCACCAAGCACCTGATGATGACCCCTGACCGTCAGACAGCCGGCTAAAACATGGTGAACGGCGCCCGGTGGCGGATCCCGTTGCGGAGAAGTGCCGAGCTGACCCAACCTCCTTGGGCGAGGTTGGTCGGCTCGGTCAAGAACGTCGACGTCGACGTCGGCGTCGGCGGCGGCGTCGGCGTTGGCGATCATCAGGGTATGAGCCTCATCGATCTCAGTCATGTCATCGAGGATCAGATGATCACCTATCCCGGCCTTCCTGGGCCTCGGATCGACGAGCATCTCGGCTCGACGCCTCACACGGCCATTACGCCGCCGGCACGGAGTTCGCCATCGGACGCATCACCATGGTCGCCAACACCGGCACCTACCTGGACACCCCAGCGCACCGGTTTCGTGAGGGGCACGACCTCTCCGGTTTGTCGCTGCAACGCTGCGTCGACCTGCCAGCGGTTGTCATCGACAGCGCCGGTCCGATCGGGCCGACGGTGTTCTCCGAGTTGGCTCTCACGGGGTGTGCAGTGCTGCTGCGGACCGGCTGGGATCGCCACTGGGGCACCGAGCAGTACGGCGATCCGCTTCACCCCCACCTCACGGAGGCCGGAGCCCAGGCGTTGGTGGAAGGCGAAGCGGCGCTGGTCGGCATCGACTCGGTCAACATCGACGACACGACTACGGGTCATCGGCCGGCCCACACGCTGCTGCTAGGAGCCGGCATCCCCATCGTCGAACACTTCACCGGCCTGGCGGCCCTTCCATCCATCGGAGCACGGTTTACTGCCGTCCCACCCGCTGTGCGCGGGCTCGCCACCTTCCCCGTCCGAGCCCTTGCCAGCGTGCCCGAAACTTAAGCGACGGAAAGTCGCGCTCGCCCAGGTAGTCCGGATGCGGATCGGCTAGCGGGCGGGCCGTGGGGGCTGCTTGAGGCCAACGGCAGGGCCACGGCCTCCTCATCATCCAGGGGGAGCGGCGACGACGACGTCCCGGCTGTGAGCGCGTAACCACCGTCGACGCCTCGCGCACCTTCCACCGGATAGCCCAGCTCGCAGAGCCGGGCGACAGTCGCGCCGCAGGGTCCGTACCGAAACCTCGAGACGGACGGTCGGCCAGCTAGGCCACGGGCCAGTGGCGCTGCGACTTCACAAGCGACAGCAGCCACGGCGGGCGCGAACTCGCGTTTGCCAAGGACCCCATTCAGCTATCAGGTGGGATTTAGGACAGAAACTGACCGTTAGGCTTCCTAGCGTCATAAGGGTTCAGCAAGGCTCAACGAGAGCCCCCTCAACCTGGAGGTCACCATGCTCAGTCCAGCCAAGTACACCGAGAGCGAGGTGCTCGTCGGCTATCTCGACCAGCAGCTCACCGCCATCCGCGCCGCTGCCCACGGGCTCACCGAGCATCAGGCCCGCGAGACGCTGTGCCGGAGCGCGCTGTCCATCGGCGGGCTGGTCAAACACGTCACATACGTCATGGCGGGCCGCGAGCGGGAGAAGGCCACCCCCGGGGCGATGCCCGACGAGGCGGGCTACGCGCTGTTCATGGCCAGCTTTGCCCTCGACGACGGTGAAACCCTCGCCGGTGCGCTCGAGGCATTCGACGGGGTCCGCGCGTCGTACCTGGCCGACGTGCGGGCCACCGACCCGGGCGCCGACATGATCGCCCCGCCCGCCCCGTGGTATGGCATCTACGCGCCCACCGACTCAGTGCAGCGTTTCGGGCTCGTACACCATGTCGAGGAGTTTGCCCGGCACGCGGGGCATGCCGACATCATCCGGGAGCAGATCGACGGCGCCACCGCAGCGTCGCTGCTGATGGCCGTCGAGGGACGCGAGGGCAACGACTTCGTCCAGCCCTGGACGCCCCCGAAGCAGTAGCGGCTAGAGCCGACTGGCACCGAACCAGCGAGAAGCCAGGGCCAGGCGGTGGCAACCCAGGCGACCGCCCGGCCCTGCAGTTAGACCGAGCCAGCTGCACCTGCCGGAGCACGCCTGCTCGGTCATCCACGCCCGCGCCGACTCTTTGTTGGGCCAGGCGATCTGCCCACCCTGCTTCGACTATCGGGCGGCGGTGCTGTGGAACGCCTTGGCCACCGAGCTGTGGCGGCGCACCACAGTCGAGCTTCGACGATCCATTGCCCGGATCGCTGGTCTGTCGGAACGGGCCATGTCCACCGACCAAAGCCACCGGGGCGTGACATCACAGCCGGTGCCGGTAGCCGATCCCCTGCGGGGACAAACCCGTCCGGCAGGCCTGGCCGGCTCGGGCGTCACCGCAAGCCGTTCCCCTTGTGGGACGCCCAAAAGGGCACGTCCCGGCGCGGCGACGTGGCTCACTCAACCCTCAAGTGCAGGTGCTCGTCCCCTCGGTTGTCTCGGGGACCGCTCGCCCGGCGGGCGGCGGCGCACTGATCCACCCGGGTCCGGGCCGCTGCAACCCGGTCCCGAGCGGAGGTCGTGGGCTGCGGGCGTGGACCGTCAGCCCAGGGCCGGGTGGGGGATGTACGGCGATGGTGGTAGGTGCATGCCGCGGGTCATGATCGGGCCCATGGCCGAAACGCCAGTCCGGCGTCGCTCATGATGCCGACCGCCCACTGCTGATTGCTGGTCATGCGGCCCACCGTTACTTCCTCCGTCCCCGCTTCGCCCGCCGCCACCACCAGGGCAGTGCCCAGGAGGCTGGCGGCGGCACCTTCGTCGCCTGCGGCGAGCAGGAACACCGACCTGTGCTCGACCACGGCGTAGCCCCGCTGGTCGATGACCAGCAGCCCGCCGCCCTGGCTGATCAGGTGGGCCAGATCGGGGCCGCGAGCCACCCCACCGTCACCGCGGCGGATCGACGAACAGGTGGGCCAGGAACCACAGCCGGCCCCGGCGGGCGGCCTGGGCGAAGCCGACCAGCTTGCCGCCGCTCGTCGCGCACCGCGCCCGTCGGGCTCGGTGGCGACCAGGTGGGCCACCCGCTCGGCCGCATGGTTCCCCTCCCCGGGGCTGGCAGCCAGGAGCGGGAGGTTGAGGCTGTGGCGAAGACCTTTGACGGCGGCCAGGAACGTGCCCGGCTGACACCGGGTGGAGCGCCGCAGCAGCCGAAGGACTCAGTGCTGCTGCTGGCCGAGTTCGGCTCGCACCGGCCTCCTGCGACACCTCACGTTTCGGAGCATCGTCGGAGATGAGGACGGCACGGCAAGAACGTGTCGGTCATGCTCGACGAAGGCCGGATGTGCCTGGGGCCGCTCTACGCCTCCCTCCGCAGGATGTTCTACGCAGAGTTGAGTGGGACGATGGGCTCGGGCATCGGTCGGCGCCGGCACGTCAGCTCCGTTGCGACGCCCCTTCCCGGAGGCCCTGCCGGGGCCGTCTCCACCGCAACGCGACGACGACGAGGAGTCCCCAGACGAGAAACCACGGATCCCAGAGATAGGCGTGCCAAGCCAGGGCGCGATGGTTGGCGCCGGGGCCGGCAACGATGATGTCGGCTTGCACGAGAAGCCCGGTCGCGGTGAGGACCAACCCGTAGCCCGTCAGGATGGCAGCCTCGATCCAAGCCAGCACCCAGAGAAGGCGATACGGGACTGGGCTGGGCGTCCGGCGCAATGCCACCAGGGGAAGGAAGCCGGCCACCACCTTGGCCGCGACGACGAACCACAGCAGGACCTGCGCCGCGGCCCCTCCGGAACGACCGGCTCGCTCGAACACGCCGCCGACGGTGTCCAGCGGCTCGGTTCCGCCGACCGCCCAGTAAGCGCTGACCGCGGCGTAGCCGAGGGCGACGGCGAGGGC
>JALYVP010000278.1 GCA_030853185.1 Actinomycetota bacterium
GCCGCATCACGCCAGATCCTCCAGGGGCGTCCGAGCCGCGAAGACAGCCAGATCATCGAGGTCGTCGTTGCCGCCCTCGGCGGCCAGGATCGTGGCGTCTCGCTCCGCGACCCGCCGGCGCCGTTCGCGTTCCACAGCGGCGGTGACGACCGCCGCCCTGCTCCCCGCCCTGCCGTTCTCGACGAGAGCGTCGATGAACCCAACGAGCTCATCCGGAAGCCGTACGGTGACCTGCTTGCTCATACCGCTACCATACCAACCTGGGGTCGCGCCTGGTTTCGGTCCGATCACGGGCTGGCGGCGTTTACGGTGCCGGGGATGAACGACCCCCTTCCGGCGGGTGCCATGACGGCCCCCCGATGAGCGCCATCCAACCGCCCTGGTCGCCCGAGGTGGCCGACCCGGATCCGGTCACGCAATTCTCCACGTGGTTCGACGAGGCGCGCCACGTGCGCGAGCCCGAACCCGAGGCCATGGCCCTGGCCACCGCCTCTGCCGATGGCACCCCCACCGTGCGTTGGGTGCTGCTCAAGAGCTGGGACGAGCGTGGGTTCGTCTTCTACTCCAACGAGAACAGCGACAAGGGCGGTGATCTGGCGGCCAACCCCGTCGCCGCCCTGGGCTGGCGCTGGTACCACCTCGAGCGCCAGGTCCGCGTCGTCGGGCCCGTCTCGGCCGTCGACCCCGACCAGTCCGACGACTACTTCGCGGCCCGGCCCCGCGGCTCGCAGATCGGGGCGTGGGCCTCCGAGCAGAGCACCGTCATCGCCGACCGGGCGTTCCTCGAAGCCCGAGTGGCGGAGACCGAGGACCGCTTCGAGGGCGGCGCCGTGGCCCGCCCCCCGCACTGGCGGGGCTTCCGGGTCCGGCCCACCACCGTCGAGTTCTGGCAGGGCCGCCGGGACCGGATCCACGACCGGGTCCGCTACCGTCGGGATCCCACCGGCGCCGATGGCGGCTGGCTTCGCGAGCGCCTGGCCCCGTGACTGGGGAGCGACGGAGGGGGCGCTCCTGCCCGAGCGCCACCCAACCGCCGCAGGACCGCAGCCGGCGTAACGGGTCGCCGGATGCGGCTGACGTTGTCAATACGACAACGTTTGTTGTGCAGGTAGTTTAGGAGGTCCCCGGCGCCACCACAACGTCGAGGTGCGCGATTTTCCAGACCGGAACGAAAGGGGGATGGTGGCCGGGACGTTGATGCGAGGATTTGCCCTGCTGGAGCTGCTCGACTCCGAGGGCCCGATGCGGGTCTCGGAGCTGGCCCGGCGCTCGGGGAACGACAAGGCAACGGTGTCACGGATCGTCACCGCCGGCGAAGCCGACGGCTGGTTCCTCCGCCGGGACGGCAAGGTGGCGCTCGGCCTGCGTTCCACCCTGATCGGCCACGACAGCTCCATGCGCGACCGGATCCGGGGGGCGGAACCCCTCGTCCACGCCATCGCCGGCGTCACCGGGGTGCCGACCATGGCCATCGGCCAGATCGGTCGCAGCGCCGTGGTCTACGCCCACGCCCCGGCCGGCCCGCTCGAGCTGCCCATCACGGTCGGGGCCCGCCTCCCCCTGTGGCTGACCGCCGCCGGGCGGACCATCCTCTCCCAACTCGACGATGCCACCATCGACGCCGCCGTGCCGGCCGACCCCTTCCCGAGCGCCGACCAGATCCTCGGGCAGCCGTTCGCCCTCGAGTTCCAGCGCCTCCATCCCCCCACCGCGGCGGTGACCACCCGACCGGCCCCGAGCACCCGGCGCCAGCTCGACGACCGCCTGGCCGGGATCCGGGTGTGCGGCTGGGAGCGCGACGACGGTGAGATCAATCCGGGCACCGGCTGCATGGCCGTCGCCTGGGCCCAACCGGGCCTGGCCGCCAGCCTCAGCTGTGTCGGCTCCCAAGCCCAGATCGCCGCCCAGGCCCACGTGATCCTGGCCGCCCTGCAGGCGGCGACGGCATCTGGGGCCACCCGCGACGACGTCGTCGCCGCCACGGCGGCCGCGATCGGGGACCGGCCGTCGCCCGGCTCGTGAGCCGTTCCGCCCGCCAAGGGGCCACAATGGAGCCATGGACAGCAGCCAGCCCCTGTCACTCGAGACCGACATCGACACCCTCGGCGCCGCCCACGCCCAGGGGGCGGTCGTGCTCGACGTCCGCCAACCCGACGAGTACGTCGAGGCGCATGTCCCCGGCGCCGTGCTCATCCCGCTGGGCGAGCTGGCCACCCGCCAGGACGAGATTCCCGCCGGCGACCCGCTCTATGTGGTGTGTGCGGCGGGAGGCCGCAGCCTCACCGCCGCCGCCGCGCTGGTCGAGGCCGGCTACCCCGCCGTCTCGGTGGCGGGCGGCACCAATGGGTGGATCGCCGCAGGTCACCCGGTGGTCAGCGGCGAATCTCCCACCTGATCCCCTCCCGTTCGCCCCGAAGTAGCCCCTTCACGAACCGGCAAACATCCGGTAAGGTCAAGTAGCCCAGAACGATGCCATCATTGTGGCCTGGCCACGATTGTGCGGGCGGCACAGGCGCCCCTTCCTGGGTCCTTCAAGAAGAACGAGGACACGTTGCCCAACAATCACGCCGCTCAGCCAGAGGAAGACCTGGTCCGCCTCTACCTGAACGACATCGGTAAGCACGCGCTGCTCACCAAGGACGACGAAGCCCGCCTGGCTCAGGCCATCGAAGCCGGGCGCGAGGCCCGGGGCGAGCTGGCCAAGGAGAAGCCCCCGACGGCGGCCCGCAAGCGGGAGCTGCGCCGGGTGGTGCGTGACGGCGACGAGGCCGCGGAGACCTTCGTCAAGGCCAACCTGCGCCTCGTCGTGTCCATCGCCAAGAAGTACCAGGCCGCCGAGCTGCCCCTGCTGGACCTGGTCCAGGAAGGCAACCTGGGGCTGATGCACGCCGTCGAGAAGTTCGACTGGCGCAAGGGCTTCAAGTTCTCCACCTATGCCACCTGGTGGATCCGCCAGGCCATCACCCGAGGCATCGCCAACACCGGCCGCACCGTGCGCCTCCCGGTCCACGCCGGTGACCTGCTGACCCGGGTCACCAAGGCCAGGGGCCGCCTCGAGGGGCAGCTGGGCCGGCGCCCCACGGTGGCCGAGCTGGCCGTCGACCTCGAGCTCGAAGAGGAGAAGGTCACCGAGATCCTCCGCCATGCGGCGGAGCCGCTATCGCTGTCCGAGCCGCTGCGCGAGGACGGTGACGCCGAGCTGGGCGACGTGGTCGAGGACCGCTCCGCCGTGTCCCCCTTCGATGCCGCCGCCGCCTCCCTGCTGTCGGGTGAGGTCTCCAAGATGCTGGTGGCGCTCGACGAGCGGGAGCGCGAGATCCTCCGGCTCCGCTTCGGGCTGGACCGGGGCGAGCCCCGCACCCTCGACGAGGTCGGCGAGCACTTCAGCCTGACCCGCGAGCGGATCCGCCAGATCGAGGCCCGGGCCATGTCCAAGCTGCGTCACCCCTCCACCGACCGGGGTGCGCGCGAGCTGCTCACCGGCTGACGACTCCCCTCCTTTGCGTAGGCCGTCCGGTGCCTAGGCCGTCTGGTGCGTAGGCCGTCCGGTGCGTAGCGCCGAGATCGAGGTCACCACGGCGCGCACCCAGCTCGCCGACCTGACGTCCGCAGCCCGGGACTGGTTGGCCGTCGAGGGCGTCGCCGGTGACGGCCTCCTTCACGTGTTCGCCCCGCACGCCACCGCGGGGCTGGCCCTCATGGAGCTGGGCTCAGGCTCGGAGCGCGACCTGACGGAGCTGGCCATGCGCCTGCTGCCCCGCGACGACCGCTACCGCCACCGGCACGGGGCGACGGGCCACGGCGCCGACCACCTCCTGCCGGTGCTGGTCTCCCCGTCGATCTCCATCCCCGTGATCGCCGGCGCACTGGCGCTGGGGACGTGGCAGAGCCTGGTGCTGGTCGACTTCAACGTCGACAACCCTCGCCGGCGGGTGCGGCTCAGCTTCATCCCCGGCTGACGTGGCGCCCCGGGGCCGCAACGGACGTGGCAGTACGACCCGACGCTCTACGCCCCGGCCCGGTACCGGAAGGCTTGTCGGTACGGGGCCTTCGTCCCTCGCACGATTGCCGATCTGAGCTTCGATCTTCCAGGATCGCTGGTCGGGGCCCTTTCCGACGCAGAGCATGCCATCGGCTCCCTGAACGCCTCGGCCCGTCCGGCGCTGGCCGGCCCTCGTCACACGAAGCGGCCCTGCAGGCGCTTGGGGATGGACTGCAGGACGTAGCTGGCCAGGACCGTCAGGTGGCGGCTGGTGACCAACACGATGGCGTAGCCGCCGCTGGTCCCGGGGTTGGCCTTCGTCACCTGGCCGGCCGCGAAGGTTCCCTTCCACGCCACCGCGCACACCGTGGTGTCCTGATCGACCGAGGCCCGGTCGGCGGGGGGGAGGCGGGCCACGACCTTGTCGGCGGGGATCCGGTGGACCCCGAGGAGCTTGGCCTTCGGTTCGTGCAGGGCCCCCGAGGCGGTGGGGATGGCCCGGTAGCAGGCGGAGACCGAACCATTGGACAGGGTGGGCACCGGAGGACGGGAGCAGCCCGTCCCAACGGTCCCGGCGACCAGCACGGCGACGGTCGCGGCCGCG
>JALYVP010000040.1 GCA_030853185.1 Actinomycetota bacterium
TCTGAGTCCCACCCCGACGTGGGCCGCACCTTAGCCAAACGGCGTAGCATGGACACGTGAAGGTTTCCACCCGCGGCGACTACGCCAGCCGGGCTCTGCTCTCGCTGGCGCTGCACGCCGGCTCCACCCAGCCCACCTCGGTACGGGACATCGCAGAGCGGACCGGGCTCCCTCAGCCATACCTGGAGCAGATCCTCCTGGCCCTCAAGGGCGCCGGCCTGGTGCGCTCCAAGCGGGGGGTCGGAGGCGGTTACGTGCTGGCCCGGCTTCCGGAGGAGATCAGCCTGGGCCAGATCGTCAGTGCCGTGGAGGGACCGATCGTGGCCGGCGACTTCGGCGAGCCCCATCAGAACGGCGCCTGCGACCACGAGGGCCAGTGCGTGCTCCTGGCCGTGTGGGCGGATGCCGGCGAGACCATGCGGCGACATCTCGATTCGCTCAGCCTGGCCGACATGGTGACCCGGGCCAGCGGTTCGACGAGCCAGGGCATCGGGCCCGCCCCCGTCGTTCCCGTCGGCTGACCTGGTGGTCGGAGCGGACGAAGTCCCGGGTGCCGCGACGTCCGATCCGGAGAACCCTCCCGGCTACCCCCACCAGTGGGAGACCGACGTCATCTTGGCCGACGGCGCCACCATGCACGTGCGCCCCATCCGCCCGGCGGACGGCCCCGCCATCCAGGCCCTCCACCAGCGGCTGTCGGCGGAGACGATCTACTTCCGGTTCTTCACGCCTCTCTCGACGTTGTCGCCCCGCCTGCTGGCCCGCTTCGTGCAGGTCGACTACGCCGAGCGGTTCGCCCTCGTCGGGGTCCTCGGCGACGACATCATCGCCGTGGCCCGTAGCGAGCGCCTGCCCGCCCCCAGCCCGGGCGAGAGGGAAGGCGAGGTCGAGGCTGAGGTCGCCTTCCTGGTCGACGACGCCCACCAGGGACGGGGGATCTCAACGGTCCTGCTCGAGCACCTGACCGCCATTGCCGCTGCCTCGGGAGTCACCCGGTTCGTGGCCGACACCCTTCCGGACAACAAGCGCATGCTCCGCGTGTTTCACGACGCCGGGTTCGACGACCAGCGCACCTTCGCCGACGGAGTCGTACGGGTGGCCTTCCCCATCCAGGCGACCGAGGCATCGCTCAACGTGGCCCACGACCGGGAACGGCGGGCGGCGGCCCGCTCCGTTCGCCGCCTCCTCGCGCCCCGGACGGTGGCGGTCATCGGCGCCAGCACGCGTCCGACGCTCGGCCGGGTCCTGTTGCGAAGCATCCTCGACGGTGACCCCCAGGTCACCGTCTATCCCGTCAATCCGCACGCCCATGCCGTGGGTGGGGTCCGGGCCTATCCGAGCGTGCTCGACGTCCCCGACAGCGTGGATCTGGCCGTGATCGTGGTGCCCGCCGCCCAGGTTGCCGCCGTGGTCGAGCAGTGCGCCCGAAAGCAGGTCGGAGGTCTGGCCATCATCTCGGCCGGTTTCGCCGAGAGGGACGCCGACGGCGCCGCCCTCGAGCGGAAGATCGTGACTGAGGCCCGACGCAACGGCATGCGGGTCATTGGACCGGCGTCGATGGGCATCCTCAACACCGATCCGACCGTGAACCTCAACGCCACCTTCTCCCCCAGCTCGCCACGGGGCCGGATCGGGTTCGTCGCCCAGTCCGGCGCCCTCGGCGTGGTGCTCCTCGACGAGATGGCCCGCCGGGGCCTCGGGGTCTCGACGTTCGTGTCGGCGGGGAACAAGGCCGACGTGAGCACCAACGACCTGCTCCAGTACTGGGACGAGGATCCGGCAACCGACGTGGTCCTCATGTACATCGAGTCGTTCGGAAACCCCCGCACCTTCGCCCGGGTGGCCAGGAGGGTGGCGCGTACCAAGCCGATCGTGGCCGTCAAGAGCGGTCGCTCCCCGGCCGGCTCGGCGGCCGCCGGCGCCCACCGCCCGGCCCAGGGCGACAACGTGGTCGATGCCTTGTTCCGCCAGGCCGGCGTGCTGCGCACCGACACGCTCGAGGAGCTTTTCGACGTGGCCCAACTCCTGGCGTCCCAACCCTTGCCGTCCGGTCGGCGGGTGGCGATCGTCACCAACGTCGGCGGTCCTGCCGTCCTTGCCGTCGACGCCTGCCACGCCGCCGGTCTCCAGATGGCGACGCTGTCGGAGGCCACCGAGGACCGCATCCGGGCCCTGACCGGCCCCGGCGACCGTGGGGTGGGCGGCGCCCAGTGCACCAACCCGGTGGGCCTCCCGCCCGACGCCTCACCGTCGTTGTTCCGTCACGTGCTCACGGCCGTGCTGGCCGACAACGACGTCGACGCCGGGCTGGCTCTGTACACGTCGCCGATGGCCGCGCCGATCGAGGCCGTCACCCATGCCCTGGGGGAGGCGGCCACGCCCACCAAACCACTCCTGGCCTGCGCTTTCGGTCGGCGCCAGTTGCTCGATGGGGGCACCGGCCGCCCCAGGGTGCCGGCCTTCGCCTTCCCCGAGGCGGCGGCCCGGGCCCTGGGCCTGGTGGCCAGATATGCCGAGTGGCGGGCCCGGCCGCACAGCGACCCCGTGGATCTCGGCCCGGTGGACACCAAAGGGGCGCGGCGCATGGTTGATGGATGGCTGTCCGAGGGCGGGTCCGCCGGTGACGATCCGGCCTCGCCTCCGGAACGAGCGTTGGGGCCAGCCGAGACCGGCCTTCTGCTCGCCTGTTACGGAGTTCGGGTCCCGGCGGAGGCGGCTGTCTCCCCCGAGACCCTGCTGGTGGCCGTCACCGTGACCCAGGACCCCCAGTTCGGGGCGCTGATCTCGGTCGGCACCCGGGGTCGCTCCGGGGACGCGCCCCGGCCGACGGCGGGACGGGCCGCGCCGCTCACCGAGGCCGATGTGGCCGAGCTGATCGACGAGGCGGTGGCCGACGGAGACCCCGACGACGATGAGCGCTGGGACCAACCCGAGCGCGCAGCCCTACGGGACGTGGTGGCCCGGGTCGGCAGGCTGGCCGAGGACCTCCCCGAGATGGTCGAGCTGGTTCTGAACCCACTGCTCGTCCACCAGGGTCGGGCCGCGGCCAGGATGCCGACCGGAAGGCTGCGGGTGTGGCTGCCCCGCCCCGAGCTGGCCATCCGGCGGCTGTCGTAGGGTGGCCGGCCTGGATCTCGCCGATCACACGTTGAAGCGGAACTCCACGACGTCGCCGTCGCGCATGACGTAGTCCTTGCCCTCGATGCGGGCCTTGCCGGCTGCCCGCACCGCGGGGATGGACCTGGCGGCGATGAGATCCTCGTAGGAGACGACCTCCGCCTTGATGAATCCCCGCTGGAAGTCGGTGTGGATGACTCCCGCCGCCTCGGGCGCGGTGTCGCCGATTCGGATGGTCCAGGCCCGGGCCTCCTTGGGGCCGGCCGTGAGATAGGTCTGGAGGCCGAGGGTCCGGAACCCGACGTGGATGAGCTGGGCCAGCCCCGACTCGGTCTGGCCGTACCCGGCGAGAAGCTCAGCGGCCTCGGCGGGGTCCAGATCGGCCACCTCGGCTTCGATCTGGGCGCACAGCACCACCGCCTCGGCGGGGGCGACAAGAGCGGCCAGCTCCCCGGCCTGGGTCTGGTCGTTCAGATCGCTCTCATCGATGTTGAAGACGTAGATGAATGGCTTGGCGCTGAGCAGGTGCAGGTCGCGCAGAGGTTCGGCGTCGAGCTCGCCGGACGCCACCCCCGAAGCAATGGTCCGGGCCTCGTCGAGGACATCAACCGCCGCGCTCACCGCCTTGAGCTCCCCGGCCAGCTGCGGCCGGGTCCTGGCGTCGCGAGTCAGGCGGCCCTTGCGGTTCTCGACGGTGGCCAGGTCGGCCAGGATGAGCTCGGTGTTGATGGTCTCGACGTCAGCGGCAGGATCGACCCTACCGTCGACGTGGATGACGTCCGGGTCGGCGAACACCCGCACCACCTGGCAGATGGCGTCGCATTCGCGGATGGCGGCCAGGAAGGCGTTGCCCAGGCCCTCTCCCTTGGACGCTCCTCGGACGATGCCGGCGATGTCGACGAAGGTGACTGTGGAGGGGACCTCCCGTTCGCTTGCATAGAGCTCGGCCAGCGGGTGGAGTCGGGCGTCGGGCACACCGACGACGCCCACGTTCGGTTCGATGGTGGCGAACGGATAGTTGGCGGCCAGGACCGAGTTGTGGGTGAGCACGTTGAACAACGTCGACTTCCCGACGTTCGGGAGACCGACGATGCCGATGGACAAGGCCACGGGGGGTTCCTTCCCGTTCGACGACGCCGGGCAGGCTACGCCAGCCGGTCGCCCCACCGGCGCAGCCTGGACCCTTCCATCATGTCGCCGGGACCGTCACGGCGGATCGTCGCGCAGCTCCCGTCGCAGGATCTTGCCCGTCGTCGTCTTGGGCAGCTCGTCGATCAACTCGATCGAACGCGGGTACTTGTACGCCGCCATCTGTGACTTGCAGTACTCGATGAGATCATCGGTGGTCACATTCGATGCGTCCGGCTTGAGCGAAACGAACGCCTTGACGGTCTCCCCTCGGTACTCATCGGGCACGCCCACAACGGCCGCTTCCCGAACCGCCGGGTGCCCGTAGAGGACGTCCTCCACCTCCCGGGGCCACACCTTGTAGCCGGCCGCGTTGATCATGTCCTTCTTGCGGTCGACGAGGTAGAACCAGCCTTCGGCGTCCATGAACCCGACATCTCCGGTGAGCAGCTCACCATCGGGCAGCGAGGCGGCGGTCGCATCCGGCTTGCCCCAATACCCTGGGACGACCTGGGGGCCGCTGGTGGCGATCTCACCGATCTCCCCGATCGGAACCTCCTCGCCGTCGTCACCGAGGATCCGCACGACGGTGTTGAAGACGGGGACGCCCACCGACAGCGCACCGGAGTCCTGGTCGACCGGAGCCGGAACGCCGAGAGGCACGGCATGGGACGGGGAGTTCGTCTCCGTGAGCCCATAGATGTTGTGGATGTAGAGGCCCGTCTTGTCGGAGAACGCCTCGTTGACCGCCGGGGCGATCGGTGCCCCTCCCGAGTAGACGACGCGCAGCGACGAGAAGTCGTCGCGGGTGACAGCCTCGACGCCGGAGAGGCTGATGAACACGGTGATGGCGCCCACGGTGAAGGTCGGTCCGTGCTCGCGGATCGCCTCCATGACGACCTCGGGGTGGAACCGGTGGGCCAACACCAGCGGGCAGGGCAGGAGCAGGGCCAAGGCCACGTGCCCGATGAGGCCGGTGATGTGGAACAGCGGGGCCACCCCGAGCACGCTGTCCGAAGGGGTGAGCTTCATCCAGTCCCGATAGACCATGGCGTTGAACACCATGTTGGCATGAGTGTTCATCGCCCCCTTCGGCACGCCGGTGGTCCCCGACGTGTAGGTGAGGACGGCAACGTCGTCAGGCTGGGCGGTGACCGGCTCCGGTTTCCGCCCGGCGTTGCGCTCGATCAGCTCTTCGAGGTCGTGGGCGCCGTCAGGTGCCGGGGCTCGGGTGGAGCCCAGCACTCGGGAGTCATTGCGGCTCTGGCCGTCCAGGGCCGAGCAGGTGATCACCGTGGTCACCTGGGTCTCTCCGGCGTCGATGACGCCGCGGGCGACGGTCTCATACAGCTCGTCGAGGCAAAGCAGCGCGGTAGCGCCCGAGTCGGAGAGCAGATAGGTGAGCTCCCGAGCCTTGTTCATCGGGTTGATGGCCACGGCTGTGCCGCCGGCCTTCCAGGTGGCTACGAGACCGGTCAGGAACGCCGGATCGTTCTGGACGTACAGGCCGAGGCGGTCGCCGGCGACGAAGCCCTGCTCGCCGAGCGCTACGGCCATGGCATCAGAGGCGGCATCGAGATCAGCGAGTGTCATGACCCCGTCGAAGTAGCGAACCACCTCGCAGTCCGGCGCCCGGTCCACCGACGCCTGGAACATCTCCAGGAGGGTGGAGTGCTCGGGGGTGATGTCAGCCGGCAGTCCGTCGTTGTACAGCTTCAGCCACGGTCGCTCGCGGTAGCCGCTCATTTGATCGCCAGAGGGTTGACCGGCGAGCCCGTGGCCTTATGGACCTTGAGCGGCGCCGCCGCGTACAGGAACGTGTACTGGCCGTCGTCCGCACAACTGGCCGCCAGCTTCTCCAAATCACAGATCTCCGTCAAGGTGACGCCGAGGTTGCGCATGAGGGCGCAGTGCAAGGGGAGGGCGAACCCGTTGTTGGGGTCGTAGGTGCACTCGTTGCCGATGGTGTCGGTGACCAGGTTGGGGATCTCCTTGTCATGGAACCACTGGACCAACTCCGGGCTGTAGTACAGGCCGGCCTCGCAGAAGCCGTCGTAGAACTCCTTGCCCAGGTCGAAGAAGAGCTTCAAGAAGTTGGTTCGGACCACCACGATGTCGTGGGGCTCGATGGTGACACCCTGCGCCTTGGCGCACGCCTCGAGGTCCTCGTGGTTGAACGTCTCCGCCTTGTCAAGGTTGTCCTTCCCCCGGTGACGGGCCATGTCGAGGAGGACGCCCCGGCCGACGACGCCTCGCTCGGCGATGGGCGCCACGCTGGCCTTGTCCAGACCGCCGACCGTCGTCCGGGCGTCGTAGCCGTTCCAGAGCTGACCGTCGTACCACACGTGGCCCAAGGCGTCGTACTGGGTGGAACCCTGCAGATAGGCGCTGATCTTGTCGTCGGCATAGTGCAGCCCGCCCGGGAATGCAGGTGCGCCCTCTTCGTCCCAGCTGGACTCGTCGAGGACCATCGTCCTTTCGGCCGGGGTGCGCCCCGGCCACACCGGATCGCCCTTGGGGTCGCCGATCAGCCGTTGCAGGGTGAACACCGACCCGGATTTGATGTGGCCCACGCCCCGAAGAACCTCCTCGGCCGTGAGGTAGTTGAGTGAACCCACTTCGTCATCGGGCCCCCACTTCCCCCAGTTGGTCGGAGCGTCCTTCAGCAGTTCGTTCATGTCTGCCACATCGGTCATGATCGGTGCCTTTCCGCGTGGTCCCCCCGGACAGCACGCTTTGGTTTAGCTATTGCCAACTGTCGCCTCGTTCACACCCCGAAGTGATCCCGTGTCCCCGACCCGGACCAGCTAGACCGGAGGGCATGATCGCCACCGACCACTCCACCACCGATCACCGCGTCGCCGTCATCGGTGCCGGCTTTGGTGGCATCGGCATGGCCATCCAGCTCCTCGAGGGAGGCGAGGACGACGTGGTGATCCTGGAGCGCAGCGACCGGGTCGGTGGGGTGTGGCGGGAGAACACCTACCCCGGTGCCGCCTGCGATGTGCCGTCGGCTCTCTACTCGTACTCGTTCTCCCAGTCCGTCTGGAGCCGGCGATACTCGCGCCAACCGGAGATCCTCCGCTACCTGGACGACCAGGTCGACCGCTACGGCCTCCGGACCCATCTGCGCCTCGGTGCCGGGGTGGAGACCTGCACCTGGGACGTAGGCGCGGCGCACTGGAAGCTGGTGCTGAGCGACAACTCGACCGTCACGGCCTCGGTGGTGGTATCCGCGGTCGGCCAGCTGACCCGCCCGGTCCGGCCCGGCATCGCCGGTTGCGGCCGCTTCGGCGGGGCGTCGTGGCACTCCGCCCAGTGGGACCACGACGAGGACCTGACGGCCAAGCGGGTGGCGGTGATCGGCACCGGGGCCAGTGCCATCCAGTTCGTGCCCGAGATCGCCAGGCAGGCGTCGCAGGTGCACGTCTTCCAGCGCAGCGCCCCCTACATCCTGCCCAAGGTCGACCACCCCTACAACGGTCTGACCGGGGCCTGGCACCGGGTTCCCATGCTGGCTCGACTCGACCGGCTTCGCATCTTCCTCTACGGCGAGCTGCTCACGTCGGCGTACGTGGCGTCGGACCGCATGGCGGCGCACGTGACCGCCCAGTGGCGCCACCACCTCGAGGAGCAGGTCACCGACCCCGACCTGCGGGCCAAGGCCACACCGAACTACCAGGTGGGCTGCAAGCGCATCGGCTTCTCCAACGACTGGTACCCGGCTCTGGCCGCCGACCATGTCGAGCTGGTCACCGACGCGGTGACGGCCATCACCGCCGAGGCGGTCAGGACCGAGGACGGCGCCGAGCGACCAGTCGACGTCATCATCTACGCCACCGGCTTCGGGGCGACCGGGTTCCTCCAGCCCATGGATGTCATTGGCCGGGACGGATCCAGCCTGCAGCAGACCTGGAGCGCCGGCGCCCAGGCGTTTGCAGGCGTGGCGGTGGCGGGATTCCCCAACTTCTTCATGCTCTACGGTCCCAACTCGAACCTCGGGGCCAACTCGGTCATCTACATGCTCGAGACCCAGATCGCCTATGTGCGCCAGGCCCTCGCCGCCCTCGACCGTGACGGCCTGGCCTGGATCGACGTCCGCCCCGAGGTCCAGGCCGCCCACAACCGGTGGCTGGACGCCACCAGCGAGCGCACCACCTACCGCAGCGGGTGCCACAGCTGGTACACCACCGCTTCGGGCCGCAACACCAACAACTGGCCCACGTTCACCTTCCGCTACCGCCGCAAGCTTCGCCGGCTCGACCTGGGCGACTTCGACGTCAGCAGGGTCGCCGCCGGACAACCCGAGGGAGTCTCATGACCGATCCGTACGCCGGGTTCGACGAGCTCCGCATCGAACGGGATGCCGTTGACGAGAGGGTCGTCCACATCGTCCTCGACGGTCCCAACCTCAACGCGGTGGGACCCGAGGCCCACCGCCAGCTGGCCGACGTGTGGTTGGCGGTGGACCGGGACCCCGCCACCCGGGTGGCGGTGCTGGGAGGCGCCGGCCGGGGCCTGTCGGCGGGCGGCAGCTTCGGGCTGATCGAGCAGATCATCGGCGACTACTCCGACCGGACCCGGATCATGCGTGAGGCGCGCGACCTGGTCTACAACGTCGTCAACTGCTCCAAGCCGGTTGTCTCGGCCATCCACGGTCCCGCCGTGGGCGCAGGCCTGGTGGCCGCCCTCCTGGCCGACGTGTCGGTGGTCGGGCGCACGGCTCGGATCATCGACGGCCACACCCGCCTCGGAGTGGCCGCCGGGGATCATGCCGCCATGTGCTGGCCCCTGCTCTGCGGGATGGCCAAGGCCAAGTACTACCTGCTCACCTGTGACCCGCTGTCGGGGGAGGAAGCCGAACGGATCGGTCTGGCCTCGATCTGTGTCGACGATGACGACGTGGTCGCCAAGGCCACCGACGTCGCCCGCCAGCTGGCCGGCGGGGCCCAGAGCGCCATCCGCTGGACCAAGCAGGCCCTCAACAACTGGTACCGGATGGCCGGCCCCACCTTCGACGCGTCGCTGGCCATGGAGTTCTACGGTTTCGGCGGACCCGACGCCGCTGAGGGTGTGGCTTCGCACCGCGAGAGGCGCCCCCCGGACTTCACCGGCCCGACAAGTGAGTAGTTGGCCGGCCTCGTTGCCGGCCACGGTGCCGTCGAGTACCGTCCCGCCCAGGCGGACAGGAGAGTCGTAGGTGCCGCCGCTCATCCACAGAGCGAAGGTGCAGATCCGGCGACGGCTCGAAACGGGCCAATGACACGACCCGGCAGCGGGTAGTTCACAGAAGGGCTACGCGTGACGACAGGGTCGAGCTCGGGACAAAGCGGTCGGCCGGGGCGGGGCGGCAGGCGGCTGACCCGACGGCCTCTCCGGGTGGCCGGGTTGCTCATCGTCGTATCATTGGTTGCCCTCGGCAGCGTGGCGGCCGGGCCCAGCGCTTCGGCGGCCCGTGCCATCTCCGTCCCGCAGGTGCACGCTACGCCCGGGCCGGCGCCCATCCCCGGGACCGTGCTCAACAGGCCACGCGGCTTCGTCTACCGGGCCCGTGCGCAGGCCGCCACGCGGTCGGGTCCCACCGTGGCGAACAACCCGGCCTGCGGAACGTGCCAACCGCCACTCCTGTTCACCGCCGACAAGGCCGTCATGGGCAACATCGACGGGACGCCGGGTCACGCCACCATCACCCCGGTCTACTGGGCGCCGGCGGGCTACAGCTTCCCCGGCTCGTACCAGAGCATCGTCGACGGGTACCTCTCGAACGTGGCCGCGGCCAGCCACACCAACGGCAACGTCTTCTCGGTGGCCGACCAGTACTACCAGCAGGCCTCCGGCGGGCCCGCCCAACACATCGACTACGCCGTCACCGCCGGCACCGAGGTGGACGTCGCCGACGCCTATCCGGCTCAGAGCCCGACGGCAGGGTGCACGGCGGACACCGGTTACAGCGCCTGCGTCGCCGACAAGGCTCTGCAGGTCGAGGTCAACAACACCCTGACCGCCCGCGGTCTCACCGCCGACGACGCTCACCTGTACATGGTCTTCTTCCCGCCGGGAGTCGAGACCTGCTCGGACTACGCATCATCGCCGGGAGTGGCCTGCTCGGCGAACCAGTACTGCGGGTACCACTCGGACTTCGACCATGGCCCGGCCACGTCCCCGGCCCTGTACGCCAACATGCCCTTCCCGACCCTGGCGGGCTGCGCTGACCCCTACGACGGGCCCCAGGCGCCCAACGGCGACCCCTACGCCGACGCCGCCGTCAGCGTGGTCAGCCACGAGGCCAACGAGGCGATCACGGACTCCTTCGGCGCGTGGGTCGATGCGAACAATTTCGAGGACGGCGACGAGTGCTCCTATACCTACGGGGTGGCGCTCGGATCCACGGGCGTGGCCGCTCCGGGGGCGACGGGGACGATGTACAACCAGACGATCAACGGGGCCCACTACTTCACCCAGGACGAGTTCTCGAACGCCGACTACGCCCTGGGGCGCGGCGACGTCTCCATCGCCGGCCGCCCGGTGGTCCCCGGGTGCATCCAGCGCCCCGACGGCCCGACGGCCGCCGCGTCGTATCATCCGCTGCCCCCAACGCGCATCGCCGACACCCGCCCGCTGAGCGGCCTCCCCGGCGCCGGCCAGACCCTCGGTCCGCAAGGGACCTTGGCCGTGCAGGTCACCGGGCACGGCGGCGTTCCCACCGGTGCCACGGGCGTGGTGTTGAACGTGACCGCCGCCAACCCGTCCTCTTCCAGCTACTTCACGGTCTACCCGAGCCAATCGGCAAGGCCGCTGGCGTCGACCGTCGACTTCGCCGCCGGAACCACGGTGCCCAACCTGGTCGACGTGGGTCTCGGCTCCAACGGTCAGGCCGCCATCTTCAACTATGCCGGTTCCGCTGACGCCGTGGTCGACGTCGAGGGCTACTCCCTACCCAGCACGGCACCGGGGGGCGCGTATCACGCGCTCTCCCCGGCGCGGGTCGCCGACACCCGGCCCGCATCGGGCCAGTCCAACGCCGGCCAGACCCTCGGCCCTGGAGGCGTGGTCCACGTCCAGGTCACCGGGACCGGAGGGGTGCCGCTGGCGGGGGCGGCGGCGGTGGTGTTGAACGTGACCGCCGTCAGCACCAGCGCCTCCGGCTACCTGACCGCCTACCCCGGCGGGACGCTGCGGCCAAAGGCCTCGAACGTCAACGTTTCCCCCGGCCAGACCGTGTCCAACCGAGTCATCGTTCCCGTCGGTGCCGACGACACGGTCGACGTCTACAACAACGCCGGATCGGCCGATGTCGTGATCGACGTGTCGGGTTGGTTCGACGACGGCACCATCTCGCCGGCGACGGGGGCGTCGTTTGTCGCTACCGGGCCGAACCGCCTGGCCGACACCCGTCCGCGGAGTGGAAAACCCGACGCCGGGATGACCGTCGGACCGGGCGGATCGGTGACGGTGCCCGTGACCAGCGTCGGCGGCGTGCCGGCGCAGGTCAGCGCCGTGGTCTTGAACGTCACCGTGACCGACACCGCCGGATCCAGCTACCTGACTGCCTACCCCTCCGGCGAGGGCCGACCGCTGGCGTCGGACCTCACCTGGGAGGCCGGCAACTCCCGGGCCAACCTCACCGTCGTCAGACCCGGCAGCGACGGAACCATCACCATCTACAACCGGGCGCTCACCACCGACATGATCGTCGATGTCACCGGGTACTACCAGTGACAGCCGTCCGGTCGGGTCCCTCAGACCCTCCGTCCCTCAGACCCTCCGTCCCTCAGACCCTCCGCCCCTCAGACCCTCCGCCCCTCAGACCCTCCGCCCCTCAGACGCCGCCGAGGTAGGCGGCCCGCACGGAGTCGTCGTGGAGAAGCTCTCGGGCTGGGGCCGAGCGCGACACCTGGCCGATCTCGAGCACGTAGGCCCGGTGGGCCAGGGAGAGGGCCTGGACGGCGTTCTGCTCGACGAGCAACACCGTCGTGCCCTGGGCGTTGATCTCACCGATGATCTCGAAGATCTGGCTGACCAGCTTGGGCGCCAGACCCATCGACGGCTCGTCGAGGAGGAGCACTTCCGGTTGGGCCATCAGGGCCCGCCCGATGGCGAGCATCTGCTGCTCGCCGCCGGAGAGCGTCCCGCCGCTCTGGCGGCGCCGCTCGGCCAGGCGGGGGAAGAGGGTGAACACGCGGTCGTAGTCGGCCGACAGGTCACCCTTGCGGTTGTACGCACCCATCTCCAGGTTCTCCACCACCGTCATCCCCGGGAAGATGCCTCGGCCCTCGGGCGCCTGGGACAGACCCCGGGCGACCCGCTTGTGCCCGGCGAGGTGGGTGATGTCGTCGCCGCGCAACCTGATGTGGCCGGACCGCACCGGTCGGACCCCCGAGATGGTCTTCAAGGTGGTGGACTTCCCCGCCCCGTTGGCTCCGATGAGAGCGACGATCTCGCCCACGTCGACGTTGATGGAGATGCCCTTGAGCGCCTCGACGGCGCCGTAGAACACGTGGATGTCGTCAACCTCGAGCAGCATCGCCGTCTCCACTGACCCCGGTGCCGGCGCCGTCGGCTGCATCATCGGCCACCCCCAGGTAGGCCTCGATCACCTTCGGGTCGTTTTGCACCTCGTGGGGGCGGCCTTCGGCGATCTTGCGGCCGAAGTCGAGCACCGCCACCCGGTCGCTGATCCCCATGACCAGTCCCATGTCGTGCTCGATCAGCAGCACCGTCACCCCGGTGTCCCGGATCCGGCTGACGAGTCCCTGCAGCGCCGTCTTCTCTGCCGGGTTCATGCCCGCGGCCGGTTCGTCGAGCAGCAGCAGACGGGGCCCCGTGGCCAGGGCGCGGGCGATCTCGAGACGACGCTGGTCGCCGTAGGCCAGGTTGCGGGCCGCTTCCTCGGCGACCGCACCGATGCCGACGAAATCGAGCCAGTGGTGGCCCTCGGCCGTGCCCTCCCGTTGCTCGCGGCGGTGGCGGGGCAGGCCCAGGATGGCCCCGGGCAGGCCGGTGCGGTGGCGGGCATCGGCGCCCACCATCACGTTCTCAAGAGCGGACATCTCGGGGAACAACCGGATGTTCTGGAAGGTCCGGGCCACGCCCAACTTGGTGATCTTGTGCGGTTTGCGACCCTCGAGGCGGGCCCCGCCGAGGGAGACCGAGCCGCTGGCGGGCTGGTACACGCCGGTGATGATGTTGAACGTCGAGGTCTTACCGGCACCGTTGGGGCCGATGAGGGCGAAGATCTCACCCTGGCGTACCGTCAGGTCGAGCTCGGCGATCGCCACCACCCCCCCGAACCGGACGCTCAACGCCTCCAGGCGCAACAGCGCCGTCGGGTCATCGTTGACCGTCGGCTCGGCGGCAGTACCGACCGATTCGCCCGTCACTGCTCTCCTTCGGTTACGGGCACCATCAGGGGGGCGTTCATGCCGCCCCCGCCCCCCCGGTCGGCCAGCTCGGCCTTGCGCCGGCGGGAGGGGATCAGGCCCTCGGGCCGGAAGATCATGACGACGACCAGGGCGGCCCCGAAGATCATGATGCGGTAGTCGGCGAACTGACGGAACCGCTCCGGGAGCCAGGCGACGAGGAACGCCCCCAGGATGACGCCTGGGAGGTTGCCCGACCCGCCGAGCACCACGCCGGCCAGGATCAGCACCGAGATCTGGTAGGTGAAGTCCATGGGCGTGATGGAGAGCTCCTTGGAGGCGTACATCACCCCGCTGGCCCCGCCGACAGCGGCACCGAAGGCAAACGCCCACAACCGGAACCGGTACGTCGGCACGCCCATCAGCTCGGCCACGTCCTCGTCCTCGCGGATGGCCGACCACGCCCGGCCGACCCGCGACCTCTCCAACCGGCGGACCAGGAACACGACCACGAAGATCATGACCAGGACCAGGTAGTAGTACGGCTTGGGGTCGACGACGCCGAAGTACAGGGGCCCGCTGTGGCCGATCGACGGCGGGTTGGGGATGGCCGAGATGCCGTTGGGCCCGCCGTCCCAGCTGAAGTTGTTGGCGGCCACATCGATGATCTGGCCGAACCCGAGGGTCACGATGGCCAGGTAGTCGCCCCGGAGGCGAAGGACCGGGACCCCCAGGATGATCCCGGCGCCGGCCGCCATGACGATGCCTGCGGGCAGCACGAACCAGAAGTCCCAATGCTGCTTGGTGGCGAGAAGGCCCATGGCGTAACCGCCGACGGCGAAGAAGGCCACGTAGCCGAGGTCCAGCATGCCAGCCTGACCGACGACGACGTTGAGCCCGACGGCAAGGAGGACGTAGATGCCGATCGGGTTGAACAGGATCGTCTTCCAGTCGCTCTGTGGCGCCATGACCGACGCCACCGGGCTGGAGGGCAGGAGGATGGTGAGCACGGCGAACAGCGCCACCACCGCCAGGACCTTCACGGGCAGCTTCTGGGCTTCCCACAGGGTGCGGGAGCGGGTTCCGAGCGCACCCGGGTTGCGCCGGACGGGAAGCCGGGCTCGCACCCGTTCGGCACTCAGGCGGGGTGGGCTCATGCCCGGGCCCTCGACAGGGCCTCGCCCAGCAGGCCGGTGGGACGGAGGATGAGGACGGCGACGAGCACCACGAACACCGTCGGGTCCCGCCACTGGGAGCCGAAGATGCTGGCCCCGTAGAGCTCCAGCAGCCCGATCACCAGACCGCCGACCAGAGCGCCGCGGATGTTGCCGATGCCACCGAGGACGGCGGCGGTGAACGCCTTGATGCCGGGCAGGAACCCGATGTCGAAGCGGGTCTGTTCGAAGTGGAGCCCCCACAGGGTGGCCGCCACCCCGGCCATGATGCCTCCGAGAAGAAAGGTGTAGAGGATGGTCCGGTCGATGTTCACCCCCATCAGGGTCGCCGTCTCCGGGTCCTGGGCCACGGCCCGGATGCCGCGGCCCAGCCGGGTGATGGCGACTGTGCGTTCCAGGGCCACCATCATGATCAGCCCGGCAACGATGACGATGGCGTCATCGTTGGTGACCGCCCCGCTGCCAATGTGGAACAGCACCGTCCGGTGGAGGACTCGCGGGAAGTTGGAGTACTGGCGGGAGTAGTAGTTGCCGAACACCTCCTGGAGGAAGAATGACGCCCCGATGGCCGAGATCAGGGCGGCCAGGCGGGTCGCCCCCCGCCGCCTGAGGGGTCGATAGGCGACCCGCTCCAGGAGGACGGCGGCGGCTCCCGAGCCCACGACGGCCGCCACCAGGCACAGCAGGAGGACGCCGACGAGGGCCAGGCCCGTCTTCGCTCCGGTGACGCCGAGGTCGTGGAGGAGGAACAGGCTGAAGAAGGTCCCGACCATGAACACCTCGCTGTGGGCGAAGTTGATCAGTTTGAGGACCCCGTAGACCAGCGTGTAACCGAGGGCGAAGAGGGCGTAGATGCTGCCCAGGGTCAGACCGTCGATGGTGGACGGCCAGAACTGGGTGACGAAGCTGTTCAGGTGCAACGGGTCTCCTGGCTGGACGCACCGGGTGGGGGGAGTGGCCTCCTCTGGCCGTTGCTCAGCTGGTCGTGCCGACCTGGACGATGGCCCCGTTCTTCACCTGGTACATGTACACCGTTCCGCCCGAGACGTTGCCGTTGGGAAGGAACTTGAGGGTCTTGGTGACTCCCACCCACTGGTTCGAGGCCAGGTAGCTGTTGATCGCCGACTTCGTCGTGGCCCCGCTCTTGACGGCCGCCA
>JALYVP010000279.1 GCA_030853185.1 Actinomycetota bacterium
GTCGGAGAGCTGGCCGCTGCGACCGGTCTCACCGTGCGGACCCTGCGTCATTACGACGAGATCGGTCTGCTTGTGCCCTCCATGCGCTCCAGCGCTGGGCATCGGCGCTACAGCGCCCCCGACGTACGTCGCCTGCACGTGATCCTGGCCTTGCGCGGCCTCGGACTGGCGCTGATTGACATCGGCGACGTCCTCGATCGTCCAGACCTCGACCTGGCTCGCATCATTCGCCGGCAGCTGCGCCAGGTCGAGCAGCGCCTCGCCGTCCAGAGGCGGCTGCGCCGGGTTCTCGACGGCCTGCTGGCCACGCTCGCCGCCACGGCCGAACCAACTCCAGCCGAACTACTCAACCTGATCAAGGAGATGACCACCCTGGCCGATCGACTCACCCCTGAAGAGCTGTGCGAGCTGACCGAGGGGCGCCAGCGGATGATCGAGCGCCTGTCCCCAGAGCAAGTCGCCCAGCTGGCCGAGCAGCGTCGCTCACGAATGGCCCAACTGTCTGAGGACGAGTTCGCCGCATTGACACGTCGGCGTTCAGCGATGACTTCAGACAGGGGCGACGGTCCGACCGCGGCCGCCCGGTAGCCGATCGCCTCCAAAAACACCGACGTCACCGTGCTGACCTTGGGGCGCGGCGGGACCGTTCGTTCTACCGACCCGTCGACCCCGCCGTCGACATCCTCACCGCTGCCTGAACAGCATAGGCATCCCGGCCCCCGATCCGCTACTGGAGATCCGGATGGAGCCCACCCAAGTCCGACCAGCGCAGCCTGCATCCCCAGGCGAGCCTGGTTCAGTCAAGATCGATGCGAACGGTGAGCATGTCGCCATCGGACAGGGCGCGCAGCAGGAGTCCGTCGAGTCGGTACACGGGCCGGCCGTGTGCCTGCTGGCGGTGACGCGCCGCGGCATCGTCTTGTGGCAGCGGGTGGGCGGTGCCCGATCTCCAGCGCATCCGCACCCCGTGGCGAAGTCGGGCGGGTCGGGCCTTGACCCGGACCCGAGGATTGGCCCGGAGGTTGCGGACGAAACTGGCTTGCTCGCCGAGTCCGGCGATCAGCCAGAAGGTGTCGCGGTCAAGGCCGTTAGCCACCGGAGCGCGCCGCTGTCGTCCCGTCCGCCGCCCGACGGTCTCCAACAGCGCATATGTCGGGGGTACGAGCCCGCGCTCGGCCAGGGCCACGACTAGCGGGTTAACTATCCGGTTCTGGACCGGCAGGAGGTGTCGGACCAGGCCGGCGAAGCTGCGGGTCACGACGTGGACATCCGCTGCTCGACACGTTGGCGGAGTCGTCGGCCCGCCCTGGCCCCGAGGGGCCGGGCGATGGCGGATAGGAGGGGGGTGAGGGTGCGTGCTGCGGGGAGTCGGAGGGCGCCGAGCCCGGCGAAGATCGTTCCACCGGGCGCCGGGGCGGCGGCCATGGCTCCGATGACGAAACGGCTTTGCATGACACACCAGCCGGGTCGCAGCACGACCTCGAAACGGCCGCGCAGGCCGGAGCGTCCGCGGATGAGGGCGACAGATCGATCCGAAGGTCCGGGGATGAGTCGCACCGAGCGCACGTCGGGAATGAAGTGGGGTAGCTCGCCTTCGAGGTCGCTGGCCACAGCCCAGACGACGTCGAGGGGGGCGGCGATGAAGGTTTCGGTCAGGTTGCTACCCGGGATGGCAGCAGCGAGGGCACGCAGCCGCATGACCGGGTCGACCCTGGCGTCAGGCCAGCGAGAGCCGGTCATCGTCCCCACTGCTGGCGAAAGCGTTCGCGGGCCCGGAACAGCCGTGAGCGAACGGTGCCTTCTTCGACATCGAGTAGGGCGGCCGCTTGGCGTTGGTCGAGGCCTTCGATGTCGCGCAGCACGAGCACGGCTCGATGCTCGGGGCTCAGGCGCCCCAGGACGTCGTCGAGGTCGACGGCCAACTGAGGGTCGCCGCTGGCCGGCACCTCGTAGAGGGGGGCGGCCACGACTCTGTCGGTCCGGCGGGCCACTCTGATCGCCTCGCGCACCGCGATGGCCCGGGCCCAGCCGAACAGTGCTTCTGGCTGGCGAAGCTGACCGATCGCACGGAAGATGGCGATCAGGGCTTCTTGGGCGGCGTCGGGCCCATCGGCTAGGGCGATCGACCCGCACAGGCGCGACACTCGGGGTTGGAGAAGGTCGAGGAGGTCGTTCATGGCAATGGCATCTCCGTTCTGGGCGGCGGCCACCAGCGCCGGTATCGACGCGTCGTCCTCTCGGTGGAAGGGTGTGTCGGCCCCGGTGGTCACGGGCTGCATCCTGTCAGGACGGGCTCCGAGGGCCCGTTGCCTCCGATGTGCCCGCTGGTGGTTCGACGGGCGCCCCCGTCGGTTCACGGTGGTGGCGGGCGAACAGCTCGACGAGGTGTCGGGCCGCCGCGGCCGGGTGCTCCTCGGGCAGATAGTGCCCGGCTCCCGCCACGATGCGGATCTGGGGGTTGCCGGCTGGCAGCTCGGCCGACCGGAGCAATTTGGGCGGGGTGAAGAAGTCGCGTTCGCCGCCGAGCAGCAGGACGGGAACAGCGGGCTGTTGGTGACGGTAGCGGCCAACGGCCAGGTTCCAGATGTCCTCGAAGACGAACCGGCGGGTCTGGATCTCGGCGGCTCGGGCGCATCGAGGCGCTCGCATGGCGGTGACGAACTCGTCGAGCACCGCTGGGTCCCACGGGCTGGTGGCGTAATGCGACAACAGGAACCGGTCAAGAGCGGCCCAGTGCTGGATGGCCAGCCGGCCGAGGAGGGGTTGTTCGACGATGCCGGTGTACCAGTTGCGCCAGGCGTGGACGGCCAGGCGCCGCCGGGGTGTCCATGGGGCGGCGACGTTCAACGCGGCGAGATGGGTGAAGCGGTCAGGGTGTTCCAGGCCGGCAACGAGGGCCAGCCATCCCCCGGTCTCGTGGCCGACCAGTCGCACCTGGCGCAGGTCGAGGACCTCGAGCAGGCCGAGCAGCCAGCGCAGCCGTTCTGCGGTGCCGTAGCCGTGGCGGGGCGAGTCGGACCAGCCGAAACCGACCAGGTCGGGGCAGACCAGCCGGTAGCGATCAGCGAGCAGCGGGATGACCCGATGCCAGGCATACCAGTGTTGGGCGAAACCGTGAAGGAGCACGACCGGGTCGCCCCCGCCGGCCTCGGCCACGTGGACCCGGACCCCGCCGACCTCAACGAAGCGGTGCGAGACACCGTCAACCGCCGGGAACAGGCGCCCGGAACGAGACTGCGGAGCACCGCTCATCGGGTTCCTGCTTCGCGCCCGGTCCCGACGACAACGAACGCTGCGTCGAGAAGGGCCTTAGGTCGCCAATCGCACACCAGCCGACAAACACGGTTCAACATGGGCTTAACGCTTCCTCTGGTTTGACGACCGTCACCGCTGATCGCGGGCCAGGCCGAGCCTCCATCTATGCCCATCTAGAGGCGGCCAGCCGTTCGGATGCTCCCAAGAATTCGATCCCACAGTCGTTGGCTAGCGCCCTACGTACCGGACGAGTGAAGCCTGGCGCCCGAACCCCGCGTTCCTCACCGACACATCCCATTGAGGTCGGCTACCGAGACGCTTCGTCGTTGCTGTCGGGACAGCAGCGCCGAAGCCAGGCTTGGATGATGGCGGCGAACCGGTGAGGTTCCTCGACGGGCAGGTAGTGCCCGGCGCTGGCGATGGAGACGTAGTCCGCCTGGCGGAGGCGCCCGAGAGCGCGGAAGAGATCGACGTAACCGACGACTCGGTCTCGCCGTCCGGTGACCAGGCACGCCGGGGCGTCAACGTCGGTGGGAGTGTCTTCGTCCGAGAGAGCAAAGCCCTCCGAACGCAGGGCGGCCAGGTACGCGTCGTCAGTGGACCCATTGGCCGCCAGCACGGCGGCGACCCGGTGGCCGACCTCGACGGTCTGATGGCCCACGGCGTGGCGGAGGTGGTCGTGGAGGTGGACGGGAACTGCAGAGAGCCAGTCGGCCTCGGGCGTGGAGTCGAGCACCCCGGTTAGGTCCCGGTCCGCCGGGCGGATCTTGAACCCGACGCACACCATCATCAGACCTCGGACCTGGCCTGGCAGGCGCCGGGAGAGGCCGGCAGCCAGGTAGCCGCCATAGGACCAGCCGACGACTGCGAAGCTGCGCCCGCCTACGTGCTCCTCGACGGTCTCTACCACCTCGTCGAGCACGGCGTCTGAGTGTGGCTCCCCTGCCGGCGACGATCCCGTACCCGGCAGATCGACATACAGGCGCGCCCAGCCGTCAACCTCGCTCAAGGCGGGCTCCACGGCCCGGGCCATGGCCCGGTGGTCCAGGCTGAACGATGGAAGTATCACCAGCGGTTCGCCCTCACCGAGCACGTCCACGTTGAGTGCCATGTGCAACAGTCCAGCAGGTCACGAGCCACCGAAGTGCCGTAGCGGGATCGGTTAGCGGGACGGCGCCCCCCGTCTGGGGCCGCCGGCGAGCCACCCGCGGTTTCAACGTCGGCCGTCACCACCTTGGAGACCGTGGCCAAAATCAGCGGGACCACCTCCACCCAGCTTTGCTTCCGCCTCCATGCTC
>JALYVP010000280.1 GCA_030853185.1 Actinomycetota bacterium
GTCCGCGACAGGTGGCGGGCCAGGGCCGCCCCCGCCCGGCGCACCACGTTCGCGTCGACCCCCGAGCGGGGCCCGACGCCCAGCGCCACCACGACGGTCCCATCATCCGCCGCCACCGCCTGGGCCTGGCCGGGCTGCCCGTCGAAGCCACAGCGGGTGAGGAACCCATGATCGAGGCTGGCTCCGGCCCCGTCGGGGAGCGATCCGTCGGCGAAGACCGGAACGCCGAGGACCTCGGCATCAGCGGGGACGTCGGCGGCGGCCTCGAACGCGGCGATGCCTCGGGACAGATCAGCCATGTGGGGTCGTTCCTTCCTCAGGTGATGGTCGGGCCTCCGGTTCGGATCGGGCCCCGACCTGGCGGGAGAGCAACGAGTCGCCGTGCTCCTGCCAGCGGGCCATGGTCCACACCAGGTCGGACAGGCGATTCAGGTAGGGGGCGGCCCACGAGTCGGGGGCGGCGGCGCCGACGACGAGGCGCTCGGCCCGGCGGATGGCGGTGCGGGCCACGTCGAGGGCGGCCGACACCCGGTCATGACCGGGGACGACGAAGTCCTTCAACGGGGGGAAGCGGCCGGTGAGCTCGTCGATCAGGGGCTCCAGAGCCGTCACCATGTCGGCGGTGACGAGGGTGACGCCGGCCGTGAGCTTGGCCCGGTTGGCCTCGACCGTGGCCACATCGGCCATCAGCACGTACAGCTCCCGCTCCAGGCGCACGAGCAGCTCATCGAGCTCCGAAGCCGGTTCCACCTCGGCCCGCACCATGCCCAGCGCCGCCTGAGCCTCGTCCACCGCACCGTCCGCCTCGATGACCGGGCTGTCCTTTGCGACCCGACCCCCGTAGAGCAGTCCCGTCGTCCCGTCATCACCTTTTCGGGTGTACACCTTCACGAGCGGGGCCGGGACGTCAGGCACATGACACCCGAGCCTACGGGGCCCAAGGGTCCTCAAAGGCCGCCGATCACCCGGGGAGGTCACCCCAGGTGTCACCGATCGCCGGATCGCCGAGACCGATCGGCTTGGTACCGGACTGGTTGGCCCGGGCCTGGCGGGCTCGCGCCTTGCGCACCGACTGGGCCCGCCCGGAAGCCGTCGACGGCACCGGCCACACGGAGTCGATTGCCGAGTTGAGCTCGGCGCCGATGAGCACGGCCAACGCCGTCACGTAGAAGAACAGCAGGGCGGCGATCGGGGCGGCCAGAGACCCGTAGGCCGACTTCGACCGGAAGCTCGACTCGAGGTAGGCCCGCACCAGGAAGCTGCCGACCAGCCAGGCGGTCATGGCCACCAGCGCTCCGGGGATCCCCCGCCGCCACCGGACCCGGACGGGCAGGCAGAGCATGTACATGGTGTTGAGCACGGCGACGGAGCCGATGCCGACAACGGGCCAGTACAGGACGTGGACCCCGAACGCACCTTCGCCCGCCAGCGAACCGGGGAACAGAGAGATGATCACGTCGGGGCCGAGTGCAAGGGCAGGCAGGAGGACCAGGCCGGTGGCGACCGCACCCAGGTAGAGGCCGAGGGCCACGACCCGGCTGTGCAGCGCGCCGCGCAGTCCCCGCATGTCGTAGGCCACGGTGATCACGTTGACGTAGTCGCTCATGACCGTGGACCCTGACCACAAGGAGATGAGGAAGCCGATGGAGACGACCTCGAGGTGGCCGCGGGCCAGGATCTCGTTGACGAGCGGCGCCACCGTGCTGTTGACCGTGCCGGGGGTGAGCACATCGCCGGCCACCCGCAGCACGTCATCGTGGATCTTGACCACGTTGGCGTGGCCCAGGATGCCGTTGAAATACCCGAGCAGCCCGAAGATGGCCAGGAACAGCGACGGGAGTGACACGATGGCCCAGAATCCCGCTTCGGCGGCGAGGCCCAGGATGCGGTCCTCGAAGACCCGGTGCCAGGTCCTCGCCACCACACGGCGGATCAGGTGGGCAGGCCTCGACCCATCTGGGCTGACCAGGAACTCCTCGGTGCTAGCCAACGCGAGGGGGCTGAGGTCGCAAGGTCGTCATGATCGGCAGGTGGGGCGCTGCGTTCTATTGTGCCCCACCAGGACCACCTACCTCGCCATC
The DNA here is from genome assembly GCA_030853185.1 of Actinomycetota bacterium. GTDB lineage: Bacteria > Actinomycetota > Acidimicrobiia > Acidimicrobiales > Palsa-688 > JALZAH01. The sequence continues at coordinate 2,082 of JALYVP010000280.1, forward strand.
CCTCGCTGCGGGCCCCTCCGAACTGCGTACTTTGGGTCCCTCCGGGCCTTCCCGGTAGCCTGTAGTGGTGCAGAGTGCGTATCTCGATGCCGTAGCCGAGCGTGTCGTCATCATCGACGGCGCCGTCGGCACCAACGTCCAACTCCGCCATCTGGGCGCTGACGACTTCGGGGGTCCCGCCCTCGAGGGCTGCAACGAGATCCTCGTCGAGACCCGGCCGGACGTGGTTGCCGACATCCACCGGTCGTTTCTCGACATCGGCTGTGACGTGGTGGAGACCGACAGCTTCGGGTCCCTGCCGTGGGTGCTGGCCGAGTACGGGATAGCGAAGCGGACCAGGGAGCTGGCCCGGTCGGCGGCTCGCCTGGCCTGCGAGGTGGCCTCCGGCTACGACAACCGTTTCGTGGCCGGCTCCCTCGGGCCGGGAACCAAGATCGCGTCCCTCGGCCAGATCACCTTTGCCGAGGAGCGCGACGGCTACCAGGAAGCTGCGATCGGGCTGTTGGAGGGAGGCGTCGACGTGCTCATCCTCGAGACCGTCCAGGATCTCCTGCAGGCCAAGGCGGCCATGGTCGGGAGCCGCCGAGCCATGGCCGAGGTCGGCCGGGAGGTGCCCCTTCAGGTCCAGGTGACGATCGAGACGACCGGGCGGATGCTGGTCGGCACCGAGATCGGAGCGGCGTTGACGTCGCTTGAAGCCGTCCGCCCCGATGTCATCGGGCTCAACTGTGCTACCGGGCCGGCGGAGATGAGCGAGCATCTGCGCTATCTCTCGGCCCATGCCCGGATGCCCATCTCGGTCGTGCCCAACGCCGGCCTCCCGTCGGTCGTCGACGGCAAGATGCACTACGACCTGACCCCCGAGAGCCTGGCCACACACCATGCCCGGTTCATCACTGAGTACGGCATCTCGATCGTCGGCGGCTGCTGCGGGACCACACCGGAGCACCTGAAGGCCGTGGTGGACACCTGCCGGGACCTCGAGCCGGCCCGGCGCACCCCCGAGTGGGAGCCCGGGGTGGCGTCGATCTACAGCCACGTGCCCTTCGACCAGGCCCCGTCGATCCTCGTCGTCGGTGAGCGTACGAACGCCAACGGCTCGAAGAAGTTCCGCGAGGCCATGCTCGACGACGATTGGGACTCGTGCGTGGCCATGGCCAAGGACGCGGTCAAGGGCGGCGCCCACGTGCTGGATGTCTGTGTCGACTACACGGGGGAGGACGGCGTGTCCGACATGAACGAGGTCGCCAGCCGCTTCGCCACCCAGGCCACGCTGCCGATCATGCTCGACTCGACCGAGCCCGAGGTCATCACCGCCGGCCTGGAGCACATCGCGGGACGGGCGATCCTCAACTCGGTCAACCTGGAGGACGGTGACGCGCCGGGCACCAGGCTCGACCGCTTCTTCTCCCTGGCGCGCGAACACGGGGCCGCCGTGGTCTGCACGTGCATCGACGAGCAGGGCCAGGCGCGCACGGCGGCGCGCAAGCTGGAGGCGGCTCGGGCCATCGCCGACCTGGCCATCAACCGCTACGGGCTGGCCCCCGAGGATCTGCTGTTCGATCCCCTGGCCCTGACGTTGGGCACGGGGATGGAGGAGTCCCGCCGGGACGGCATCGAGACCCTGGAGGGCATCAAGGCCATCAAGGCCGGGATCCCCGGGGCGTCGACCATCCTGGGTCTGTCCAACATCAGCTTCGGCCTGGCTCCCGCCGCTCGCCACGTGCTCAACTCCGTCTATCTGCACGAGTGCCAGGAAGCTGGCCTGGATGCGGCCATCGTCCACGCGGCGCGCATCCTGCCGCTCAACCGGATCGATCCCAAGGCCGTCGAGGTGTGTCTCGATGTCATCTACGACCGGCGCGACCCGTCCCGCCGCTACGATCCGCTGTCGGATCTGCTCACCATGTTCGAGGGGGTCTCCTCCGCTGCGGCCGTGCAGGAGGACCGCAGCGACTGGACCATCGACCACCTCCTCGAGCAGCGGATCGTCGATGGGGAGCGCGACGGGTTGACGGTCGACCTGGACACCGCGTTGAACGACGGCTGGGTCGCCCTCGACATCGTCAACGGCCCCCTGCTGGCGGGCATGAAGACGGTCGGGGAGCTGTTCGGCTCGGGCCAGATGCAACTTCCCTTCGTGCTCCAGTCGGCCGAGACCATGAAGGCGGCGGTGGCCCACCTGGAGCCGCACATGGAGAAGAACGACGACGGCGGCAAGGGCCGGATCGTGCTGGCGACCGTCAAGGGCGACGTCCACGACATCGGCAAGAACCTGGTGGACATCATCTTCACCAACAACGGCTATGAGGTGCACAACCTCGGCATCAAGGTGGCTCTCGCCGACATGTTGGACAAGGCCGCCGAGATCAAGGCCGACGCCATCGGAATGTCCGGGCTGCTGGTGAAGAGCACGTTGATCATGCGGGAGAACCTCCTGGAGATGAACGAGCGCAAGCATTCC
>JALYVP010000281.1 GCA_030853185.1 Actinomycetota bacterium
GTCCGGGGACCTCGGGAAGGCAGACCAGATGCCCAACAGAACCTCCCGAACTCACCCCAACCGCACCCCGTCGCTGCCAAGCTCCTCTCGGAGCATCAACGGCACCCCTACTTCAGGACTCACCTAGAGACTCTCCGGAACGCCGCTCGCCTGTTTCACGGGCGCATCCGTAAGGTACCAATGCGGGCCGGGCGAGTCATAACGGCTAAGCCATGTCCACTTTTGATCGTTCTTTTGATCGTGAAGCCATCCGAACTTCATGTTGGCCCCACCGCCCCCCAGAGGCCATCCTCATCGAGCGGTTCGGCGCGTCCTTCGGACTTGAGGTATTCGAGGTGCCGTCGGATCGTCGCCACGCTCAGGTCGGACAGATCAGCCAGTTCACGCTCACGCTGGAAGCCGAACCGCAAGAGAAGGTTGTAGGTCTGCTCCGGGCGGGTCCTGTTCCAGAGGTGCCTGGCCCATGTCTGCCCCGCATCTCGCAGGGAGCCCGACTTCTCCTCCCAGCCGTAGGCCAGTGGAGCCACGCCCACCGAAGCCCGATGCCACTCGATCAAACGGCGCTCAAGCAGTTTGGCCTCGTCGTGGGTCTCGACCGTCACCCACGCCACCTCGGCGGCTCTCATCCTCAGGAGGTAGAGCACCGACTCGGCCCAGTCATGCTCAGGATCGAACGAGAGCAACCTGCGTTCTCTGCCGATGCGCTCGCTGAGGTCGGCACCGGAGCCGATGTACAGCACCTTGCGGTCCGCGTCGGTGTACCACACATACACGCCTGGCTCAGCCGGAACGTCAACTCCCGCCATGAAGCATCCTGGGTCTCGACCCTCGTCTCGTTCATGGACTGCGACGGCATCCTCAAGCTCATCGACGGTGAGCACCGGGACGGTCAAGTCGGCTGGCATCGAGTGTCAGGTTACTGGTCAGGCCGGGGTTCGCTCGTGGTCACCAGCACGGCTCGGGCCGATGACCACGAGCGAACTCAACGATGGTCGGGATCGGGAATCATCACGCGCCCGCTCACCGGGGGTTTGGTCATTGACGAGCGTCGGCGCTCACGCCTTGGCGTCATGTGGGCGAGGTCCCGCCCAACTCCCGACGCAGGACATGGCCGAGGACGGCGGTCATCGCCTCGTAGGTCGTCACAAGCTGGGAGCGGTTCGCCTGTAGTCGAGCCTTGAGGTCGTCCACGTTGCTGATACCGGAGAAAACCGCATCCATCCCCAACGCCGTGCACGAGTCGAGTCATGGAACTCATTGGCGGCCCGGCGAAGGTCATCATCGAGGATTCGAGCTATGAGCCGGTTCACGGATACGCCGATAGCGAAGTCTTCGTCACTCAGGCCGGGCGGTAGCTGGCTCAGGTGACCGTCCGCGGCCAACGCCCGTTCGTCCTCCATGATCTGCTTGGCGGTCACCCGGACGAGAGCCTGGAGCTGGTCTTGGAGGTCCAGCAGGAGGTCCCGTTGGAACGCCTGCGCCCACACGTCCCGGGTCACGTCACGTTCAAGTTGCCTGGCAGCCTGCTCCCGTTCCATAGTCCTGCGGTCCCGAGCCTCGTCGTTGCGGCCGCTCAGGAGGTAGCCGAGGAGTCCGGTCCCGGCGGGCACGACCAACGACACGACGCCGTACCAGACCGGGATGCTCGACACGTCAGAGAGTCTGTTCCGTGGCGGTGACAACTCGGCGGACCTGGCTGCAAGGTTCCTGCCGTGCCGGTCTCCCCAGGAGGATTTCTCGGACGTTAGCGGAGGATCGGACCCGCGACGTGCATCCGTTCGGGCAGGTCAGGGTGGTTCCGCGAACGGCCCACTGAGGGCTGTTCGCGCAACTCTTCTGATCTGCTCGCGAAACCGCGTCTCGCTGTCGGGGCTGGAGGTGGGTTCACTCGCCCTCCCGCCTTCGGCGGAGAATGGGTTCGCTCATCCCACCTCCAGCCCCTCCTTGCCGCTCTCCTCGGCCGCTGTCGGGTCGCCGGGGAGCCCTCCGGGTGAGCCGCTTGTGGTGACACCGGACGAGCACCGTATGATGTGTGACTGCTTGGAACCCGTTCAGCGCGGCTTTGGAGGCTTTCGGCCGTGACCAAGACCAGGCGAGCCGCAACAGTCCGGACGCTGCTGGACCTTCCATGGCTCCTGCTGAGCGGGCTGGCCGTCGTGGCCGTTGCTGATGGCGTCGGCTTCCGCCCATGGGGTTGGGTGATCCTGGCTGTCTGGCTGGCATCAGGGTCCCTGAGTTTGCTGCGCCCGGTCGAGAACATGGTGGTTGCTCGTTCTCGTGGACTGCGGCGCCCGTCCGTTCGGGAGGGCCAACGACTCCGCCCGGCTTGGGAAGCGGTCACGGTGGCCGCGGGTGTCGATGCGAACGACTACGAGGTGTGGATTGAGCCATCAACGAGGATCAATGCTTTCGCCGCTGCCGGTCACACGGTGGCGGTGACCGAGCGGGCCGTAGCTGTCCTGCCGGCGGCACAACTCCAGGGAGTTCTCGCTCATGAGATCGGCCATCACCTTGGCGGTCACACCTCGATGGCTCTCCTGCGCTATTGGTATTCCCTGCCGGCTCACTATGGCCTCAGCTTCGCCACCTATCTGACGATGGCGGTACGAGCGGCGCTGGAGTCCGGGAGCAGGGCTATGACCGTGGTCGTCGGGGTAGTCATCGCGGGGGTCGTTGGGACAGCGTTTGTCACCGCACCGATCGTTGGCGCGGTCCTCGTGGTCGTGCTGATAACGCCGTTCCTGTCCCTGTGGCTCGGTCGCCGAAGCGAACACGAGGCTGACCTGATGGCAGCTCAGATCGGTTATCGAGCCGGTCTCGTCGAGTATCTTCGGTCGAGCTCACGTCCTCCGCCCGCTCGCCGCGGATGGCCCACGCGGCTCACTGCGTCCCATCCGAGCAACAGCGAACGGATTCGTTTCCTGGAGGGCCTCAGACGCTGAGCGGCAGGTGGAGGGTCACCGTGGCCCCACCGCCGGCGTTGTTGACGGCGGTGGCCAGGCCCCCGTGGGCGGCGGCGATCTCGGCGACGATGGCCAGGCCCAGGCCGGCCCCTCCCGAGGCGGTCGACCGGGAGGCGTCGGCCCGGCGGAACCGGCTGAACGCCTCGCTGAGCAGCCCTGGCGCGAAGCCCGTCCCGGTGTCGGCCACCGACACGGCCAGCTCCCCCCCGTCGGTCCGGGCGGACAGCACGATCCGGCCGGCCGCGGGGGTGGCGGCCAGGGCGTTGGCCACCAGGTTGTCGACGGCCCGGCGCAACCCGTCGGGATCGGCCCAGGCGACCAGCTCACCGGGGGCATCGACGGAGAGGGTGACGCCGGTGGCATCGGCGTGGGCCCGGCTGGCCCGGGTCGCCCCGCCCAGGATGGCCACCACGTCGACCTCGGCGGGCTGCGCCAGGCGGGCGCTGCCGTCGGCCCGGGCCAGGAACAGCAGGTCCTCGGCCAGGCGGGTGAGGCGCTCGACTTCGAAGCGGGCGTGGGTGATGGCGTCGGCCAGCTGTTCCCGGCTGCGGTCGGGGCGGTCGGCCAGCTCCAACTCGGTGCGCAGCACGGCGAGCGGGGTGCGCAGCTCGTGGCCGGCGTCGGCGACCAGGTCCCGTTGGCGGTCGACGGAGCGCCGGAGGCGGTCGAGGAGGGCGTTGAACGTGCGGGCCAGCCGGGCCAGCTCGTCGGCGGTGCCCGGGACCGAGATGCGGGTGCCGAGATCCCGTTCCCCGATGGTCTCGGCGTCGGCGCGCATCCGCTCGACGGGGCGGAGGGCGGCGCCCGACAGCAGCCACGCGCCCAGAGCGGCCAGGACGATGAAGGCGGGGACGGCCACCAGGAGTTGGTGAATGGCCTCCCCGGCGGTGTTGGTCACCGCGGCCAGGTCGGACCCGACGCCGACCACCCAGACCCCGTCGGGGCGGGTCACGGCGCTGAGCAGGACGCGGTAGTGCTCCTCGGCGATGGACGTGGTGAGAAACGTCGACCCCGACCCCGACCCCGGCCCCGACGCCCGGCTCCGTGCGAACAGCGACGCCGGCAGGCCGCCCGGCTGCTCCGCCGCCACCGCCCCCCCGGGACGCAGGACGAAGGTCACCGCGTCGAACCCCCGGGGGGCGATGGTGTGGGCGCCGGCGGCCCTGACGCCCACAACGGTCGGGAGGTCCGGCACGCCGGGGGCCCCGACGGCGGCGACGACCGGGGCGGCCCGGGCCTGGAGGGAAGCGTCGAGCGAGCCGCGCAGGCTGCGGTGGACGAGCACGGTGAACAGGCCCAGGCCGATCGAGGCCAGGATCACCGCCACCACCGTGTAGGTGGCGACCAGGCGGGCCCGGACGCTGCGGGGGCCGCGGGTCAGGTGCCGGTGCAGCCCACCCGGCGGTGCGGTCACACTCTGCCGGTGAGCGGGGGGCCGGTGAGCGGGGGGCCGGTGAGCGGGGGGCCGGTGAGCGGGGGGCCGGTGAGCGGGGGGCCGGCGGTGGGGGCACGGAGGCGGTAGCCGGCGCCCCGGACGGTCTCGATGTCGGCCCGGGCGAA